>CBFDCK010000009.1:0-48607 GCA_965603285.1 uncultured bacterium | reverse complement strand
TTCTCTAAAGTTCACGAGTTCAGACGAAGATGTCTTTTGGTCTCGTTGTGATCAGCTGGTAGTGTATTATCTCAATGACCAGCCACTTGGCTTAAAATAATTGTCGCGTTGTGTCCCCCGAATCCAAACGAATTGGACATAATGTTTCTGATCTTTACCGATCGCGCTTGGTTAGGAACATAATCCAAATCACATTCTGGATCTGGGTTTTCGTAGTTTATTGTCGGAGGAACGGTCTCATCCTGCAACGCTTTTACACAGATCACGGCTTCGAGCGCACCAGAGGCGCCTAACAAATGTCCAGTCATCGATTTCGTCGATGAAACAGGCATCTGATATGCTCGATCACCAAAGACCGTTTTTATGGCTGCGGTTTCGCTTCTATCATTCAAGTATGTGCTTGTGCCATGGGCATTGATGTAATCAACGTCATGAATTTCCATTCCGGCATCGTTCAATGCCGCTTCCATACAAAGTGCCGCACCAGCCCCATTTTCAGCAGGGGCAGAAATGTGGAACGCGTCATTAGTCGCTCCATAACCGCTGATTTCGGCCAAGATTTGAGCGCCTCGCGCCTGAGCAAATTCAAATTCTTCCAACACCATCACAGCCGCACCCTCCCCTATCACAAACCCGTCGCGGTTTAAATCAAAAGGACGTGATGCTTGTTGAGGGTCATCATTGCGTTTGGAAAGAGCACCCATATTGCTTAATCCAGCCATTGCAATTGGAATTATGACGGCATCGCTGCCTCCAGCAAGAATCACGTCCGCACTGCCGCGGCGGATTACCTCTGATGCCTCTCCAACGGCGTTCGTGCCAGTAGCACAAGCCGTGGAAATGGCCATATTCAATCCTCTCACCCCAAGGTGGATGGCTGTCATTCCAGCGGCTGTATCTGGCAGCATCATGGGAACCAAAAACGGACTGACGCGCGTTGGTCCACGCTCGTAAAAGATAGCCACCTGCTCACTCATGGTCCCCATACCTCCAATTCCAGAACCTATTACAACCCCTATCCGGTCACGGTTGTCGTCTGTAATTTTAAGTCTGGAGCTTTCAACTGCCTGCAATGCTGCTGCCAATGCAAATTGTGTAAAGCGGTCCATTCTCCTCGCATCTTTATGCCCAAATAGTGTATTGCCATCAAAACCTTTTACTTCAGCTGCGATCTTGGTGCGATGTTGGCTGGCATCAAAAAGCGTAATGTGCCCGGCTCCAGATTTTCCAGCAATGATGTTATTCCACATCATGTCAATATCATTTCCGACCGGGGTTATACAACCTAAACCTGTGACAACAACCCTTTTACGCATCGTTCCTCCTTTGTAGACTTAACTGCTAATAATCGTCTTATTTTATCACTACTCTTCTGAATTGGAGTTGTTTTATTCCGGAGCAACAACTGCGAGGGTTTGGTGAATTTGACGTATGTGCAGTCGATCATGTTGGGCGATAATGTTTACCAACTCAGCCAAAGTGGTTCTGCCAAAGAACGCATGCCGGGCTTGACGCTGCCACTCTTCCGTTTTCACCGCTTCAAGCATATCCAACATTTCAAGTCGAGCAATAATGAATTCCTGCAGGGCTTCAAGTCCGTTTTGATCAATATAGCCTCTTTCCTGAGCCCAGGGGTCAGTATCCTCTCCGGGAATAAATGGGTCAATCTCGTTAAGTACTTTTTGTAATCGAGGTTTATTAACTTCCCTGTCTACATCACGCAAATGACAACTTATTTCAAGTAGACTCCATTCATCAGGTCGAGGTCGCTTTTTCCACAACTCGAGTGGTAAATGGCGGCAAAATGTATCTAGAGCAGCCGGTGTAGCCCGTAGAATCGCCAACATAGCCGCAGGAGATGAGTAATCTGGCAGCAAATCTCGATGTGGAATCTCCTGCAACCATGGTAAAACTTCCCCTAAATCTCCACTGGCGACAGGTATTTCAAATCCATTTGGCAAATCATTCCCATCAATATTCACCCAAAATGTAGGTAAACCAAGCTTACTAGCCGGCAGGATATCTTTTTCGATATCATCCCCAATCATGATTACCGAGTCTTCCGGCCAACCAAGTTTAGCCATCAATTCGGCAAAGTAATCAAGGGCGGGTTTTGCGAAGTGAAAAGTTTCGTAAGATGAGATCAATTGAAATTTGAATTTATCAGGAGAAAGGTTCGCCCACGATAAGCGCTGCGAGATTGCGGTCATAGGGAAAAGCGGGTTTGTCGCGATCGCGATTGTATATCCTCTTTTTTGGGCATACTCAATAAGCCGGACTGCTTCTGGTTTTTGGAAGGTAAATTCCCTCAATTTCGGGAAAACTTTTGTATAGAATCTTTCAGCTGCAGTTTGAAATTTATCCACATCCAGATTGAGCGCTGGATAAAATGACGCCTCAAACGCCTCCTGGAGTGTGCGGTCTGGCTGTCGATTATCGAACATGTCCTGAGTGGAGCTTAATAAAGCACGCACGAATTTCTCGGGTTCGACAATAGGCTCAACAGTTTTCGAAAACGATTCTAGATAGTGTGGCAAGAATTCATCGAAATTGTTCCCTAATAAGGTATCATCCAGGTCAATAAGGAGTGCCAGGTTCACGCATGTTCTCCTGTGAAAGCAGGTGGCAAGCGGTGGCATTCACCACAACCGATATGCGGATCAAAACTATCACGAAGAGTCTTTGTACAGTACGACCGTACCCGAACACGACGTTTGCCAAATGGAAAGGAGCGCTCTAAACCAGGTTCCAGGACCATGTGAGAACACGTGTTTGCGAGCTGGATATCAGGCACGGGGCAGGTATCACACAATTCGGTTTTCCAAGGTAGTGGAGGAGAAGCAGACGAAAGCAACCGGCACTCCTCAAGCTCCCGACCACGGAAATAATCCCCATAGAAGTATCGACATTCTTTTCCGGCAGGTGTACGCATATTAATTGTGGGAATCAACAGCCCTTAAAAAGATTGGTTCGCTTGATTGATGACCTTAAACCCTGGTGATATAGCTGCCATCAGTAGTATTGACTCGAATGACATCCCCATCTTCAATAAAATTTGGCACCTGGACATGCAATCCCGTTTCTGTAACAACTTTCTTAGTCACACCGGTGGCAGTATCTCCACGTACTACCACTCCCGCCTCAGTTACTACCAGGTCGACTGTCGTAGGCAGCTCCACATCTATTGGTTCTCCCTGATAAATTGTTAGCTTCACTTCCAGACCCTCTTTCAGGTAATGAGCTGTATCGCCTAAAACAACCGCCGAAACTACCGGCTGCTCATAAGTCTCTAAATCCATGAAATGATAATTTTGATCGTCCGAGTAAAGATATTGGACTTTGTGAAAATCCATAAGTGCTTCTTGAACCCGATCACTGGATTGAAACGTCATCTCAAGAACAGTACCGGTGCGTAAATTCACTGTTTTAACCCGGATGGTCGCCTTTCCCCTTCCTGGCTTATGATGATGGTATTGCAGGACTTTAAATAAATTGCCATCAACTTCAAAAGTCACACCTTTGCGAAGCTCATTGACATCAATCATACTACCCTTCCTAAGTTCTCAAATAAAAAATGTGAAACGTGAATGCACGTCCCACGCTACCTGATAAAAACCGATTGAAAATTATAGCTTGTAGGTGGAGGAGTGGCAAGGGCAAAGTATAGAAGGTAAAGTATAGAAACCGGGTTTTATGTATTATGGTAAACTTTTAACTTGGATAAGGCAGTTAAATCGCGTGTTTCTGACATATGGGTACATGACTTTTAAGATTTTTCGAAAAATATTTCTAATTTTTCTGGCTCTACTGATCCTTAACCCTTTCATTTGGGGAATGCACACAGCTTCTGCACAGGAAGAGAACCCAGACGCTCCGGTCTATATTGTCCAGAAGGGGGACTCCCTTTGGGATATTGCACTACGCTTCGGAGTGACCATGGATGCCCTGGCGCGTGCAAACAGCATCTCTGACACAAACCAACTTTCAGTTGGAGATCAATTAGTAATACCAGGTTTAGAAGGTGTACAGGGTGTATTAACTGCGGTGGCTATTCCCTATGGAGAGACCCTAAACAGTCTCAGCCGGCGCTACAGGGTTTCAGTCGAAACCATTACGAAACTCAACCACCTGACCAGTACAAAAGAACTATACGCCGGCAGATCGCTTATCATTCCAGAGCAAAGCGCAGATACAACATTTTCCCAACGCGCTTCAATTCCTCCTGATTATTCTTTATTAGAGCTATCGGTATTGCAAGGATCTAATCCATGGACATTCGTATTGCAGAATGCTCTCCCGGGAACATGGGGCGCTTTACCCGGTGATGTATTACATATCCTCAATGATCTTTCAACAGAGAATGAGATTAATGAAGAAGGTCATCTATCTCCGGGAGCCTTGCCAGAAGCAATCTCAGAAATTATCCTTGACCCGCTTCCCATGGTTCAGGGGAAAGCTGATGTTATTAAGATACTGGGAATTAATGGTCTCTCGATTAGCGGTTCGCTTGCCGGTTATGAATTGCAATTCCTCTCAGAAAAAAAGGGGGAATATGTCAGCTTGCAGGGCATCCATGCCATGACCGACCCTGGTCTTTATCCTCTCAACCTGACTATCACTCTCCCAGAGGATGCTCCTTATTATGGAGCGACCTATTCATTTTCCCAACCCGTCTACATTAAAAGCGGGGGGTATGCTTATGACCCAGTGTTAATAGTCAGTCCCGAGACGATAGATCCTGCAGTTACCAAGCCAGAAGATGCGCAGTGGCAAGCATTAGCCACACCCATTACCACCCAGAAATTATGGGACGGTATCTTTAAAAGCCCTACCCCGCCAGAATTCAGCGATTGCTGGCCGTCCTTATTTGGCAACCGCCGCTCTTACAATGGAAGCGCTTATGACTATTTCCACAGCGGGTTAGACTTCTGCGGTGGAGTCGGCACTGAGATTTTTGCGCCTGCGGCTGGAAAAGTGGTCTTTGCTGGACCGCTAACAGTACGAGGAAATGCAACAATAATAAATCATGGCTGGGGAATTTACAGCGGTTACATGCACCAATCAGAAATTCTAATTAAGACCGGTGACACTATCGAAACCGGGCAGTTAATCGGTCTGGTTGGCGGAACCGGACGCGTAACTGGTCCACATCTGCACTTGGAGATTTGGGCAGGCGGTGTGCAGGTAGATCCAATGGATTGGTTGGAGCGCTCATTCCCAGATTAATGTAGGGTGTCCGATTAAATACAAATTAAAATTTTTTCCGATCTCACCCTACCAGACCATTTTACTATCCAGACGAAGCCTGGCTCTCAGCCGCTCCGCTGTAATAATCATCGAGGACTTTCTTTGCGCGGTCCAATTGACTGCTTGGTACCAGAATCTGAACCTCACCCAATGGTCCGACATTAACAGCAATAACCGAACCCGCTCCCTCTTGAGAGAGTGCGACCCGGATATCTTGAGCTTCCAACATGCCGCGAATTATCTCGGCCTGAAAATGACCTGATACTGTATCCAATACCTCCAACCGATCTTCTGTCATGAGTCCACCTCCAAAATTTTGGCTTATTAACAAGACTTGTAGTTTATTTTTAGAATTGTCTTTAAATGATAAAAATAAACCTTAATCTCAAATCTCATAGAGTATAATATCAGATGGCTTCCTGCGCAAACCATAATTCTAAGCAAAGGGGCATAAACTTTAAGGATTCCTATGAAAACTGTAACACTCTCAATTCGTGATGATTACTGGGAGACTTTCAAACTTGAGGAGCAAGATGTCGAGTTTCTATATAATCATCTCCTCGAATTAGAAACGCCCCTTACTACTGAGGAATTAGTTGCAGCTTTAATTGGTGAGAGAATCCGGCACGAAAAAAGTGCGATTGAAGAACAACGTACCTCTGGAGGTGACTTATTTCAGCCCAAAGGTACCTACAAAAAGAACCAGAACTTGATCTTCCCGGCACTTGGCTGGCAGCATGGTCGTGTTACCGGAATTCGACCAGGTAATAACCCGGATTTAGGCGAATTTCAAGTCATCGAAGTGTCTTTAGAAGATAGCAATCGATGTGAATTCGCGTCTGGTTTAGCCAACCACATCCTGAACGAACCGCCAAAGATCACGGATGATACTGAGCTATTAAATCCCCAGATTATACTGATGAACTATGGCGGTGCATTATTTGACTTACTTGAAGAGTATTTGGTTAATGATCAAGATTTTGTCAGAATTGCTGCTCGCTGGTTTCCCAGGACATTAGTAATTGATATCAACGTCGGGCATCTGAACCTGGCTGAAGCAGTTTTAGATATGGCTGAAGGTGGACCTTTACCAACTTCAAATTTGTCTGAACAAATCGAACTGGATACAAATATCAATCCAAAGCTAGTCGAATTTTCATTAGACCATGCATTACAGGAAGACCCACGCTTCGATGAAATTGGTCCAGCCGGAGATGTACTCTGGTATCTGCAGCGCCTTGAACCCCCCCAAGTACTGGAAATCCCGGCTTTCTTACAGTATAAGGAGATAGATTACGATCGTTCAGTCTTGACAACTGATATGTTGTCACTGGAACGCGAATTGGACGATGAATTATCTCCAATTGAGGATAGCTTTGAATATCTCAATGAGACAGACATACGTTTGATTCTTCCGCACTGGCTCACAGGTACACTACCACTATCGGCGCACGTTCGACACCTGTTTCCAACGGCATACGAAGCGCCTCGCATTCGATTTATTTTAGTAGATGGAGACACCGGCGAAAAATTCCCCGGTTGGGTAGTAAGAAAGCATCGCTATGTATATGGTTTATCAGAATGGTACGATTCGAAAGGTATGATTCCTGGAAGCGTCTTTCGAATACGCAAGGGTGACAACCCCGGTGAGGTTATCGTTCAAACGGACAGCCGCAGGTCAAGCCGCGAATGGATTCGTACAGTCCTGGTTGGTTCTGATAGTGGTATTGTTTTTGCCATGCTGAAGCAAATCGTATATGCACCTATCGATGACAGAATGGCAATCGCTATTTCGGATAAAGGTGCAATCCCGCCCATCTGGGAGTCCATGAAAAAAGAGGAACCGCCATTTGAAAGAGTTGTCGTCAATATGGTAAGCGAGCTCGCTAAACTTAATCCACAAAACCACGTCCACGCCAGCGAGCTGTATGCAGCTATAAATATCGTGCAGCGATGTCCACCTGGACCGCTGATGTCTTTACTGGCTTCACGTCCGTGGTTCATTCATGTTGGAGATCTACATTACCGCTTAAACGACTCGAACAGCATTCTGAAATAATTGTATCAAATCCCATCAATGATCTCGACGGAGGGTAAAATTGATTGAAGTCAAGCGCATAAGTCTGGTCAAACCAACAATTCATACTCTATACCACATCGACTTTAATTGGTGGAGCCATCGTGACCGGGAATGGCGCGTTTACCTGCACAGCCTTCTTTGCCCAGAACATCAGGAGGCATTTTCAAACGTAGATATTGATGAACAGGTTGATTGGGTTGACCCAGATACAGCAGAAGTACTTCGTGTAGATGGTCTGCAGAATATTCTAATTACTCACTGTGCCAAACAGGAAACGTTTATTAACCGCCAAACCACCCTGGTAGATTCCGTGTTCCGGATATTCCTGGCAAACGGCAATTCACCTCTAACGCCCGAAGAGCTGGGAGAGCAATTGGGACGCGATGCAAACAATATATTGAGAACACTGTCCGGGACACGTGTTTATAAAGGATTACGTCCCAGCCTTGATAAATAGACAATCTGCCCCCGTAGCTCAACGGATAGAGCAGTAGCCTTCTAAGCTATTGGCTGTGGGTTCGAATCCCGCCGGGGGCGCAGGTTTTTGACAAAGCTCCTGAATAGATCAGGGGCTTTGCGCAATTAAAACCCAAGCCTTTCGATCCGCTAGAAAAAGTTTTGTTTGGTGAGCACGTATCACCATTGCCGGTTGGTTGTAATCCCGGCGTTATGATAAAATTGTTAAAATGGTGAAAGTGGGATCAAAGATGAAGACTTATGCTTCGTTCAGGAGTTTATCGGATGACAGAAAAAAATTCCAAAGAGGATTCACGACGCCGAATTGAGCGCCATGTGGAGGATATACAACTCATGGATACCGGAATTTCCCACTGGCGCATGACGATACGCACACCATCCTGGCATCCGCCGACTGATGTATTTGAAACTGAGGATGCAATCATCGTACGCGTCGAAATTGCCGGGATGCAAGAAGATGACTTTTCAATTGAATTGGATGGGAGTTCTCTATCCATTCACGGTGTAAGATCAGATGTAAGCGAACAACGCGCCTATCACCAGATGGAAATCCGCTTTGGTGATTTTTTAATTGAATTCGAGATTCCGATTCCTGTCGAAACGAACAAGATCGAGGCGGTTTATAATAACGGATTTTTGCGGGTTATCCTTCCCAAATCCAGCCCGCGACAAATAAATATCCGCTGAAAAATTTGAACGTGTGAGATGATTCATGACAGCAACACGATGGAAATCTAATGCCCTGGAAATGCTCGATTGGTTCGACGAGGAACCAGAAAACCTGATTGTTTCCCTATCTGACCAATTGATACCGATTATTGAAGGTGAGGTAAAAAACCAGGATGAGCAAATCCCGGTAAATAGTGAAGAGGAGGAAGACCAAATTCCTCAAGTGCTGCCAATCCTTCCGTTAAGAGGACTGGTCGTTTATCCACATACCGCTGTACCATTAACCATTGGACAGGCTCGCTCAATACGCCTCGTGGATGAAGTAATGTCAGGCGATGAGCGTATGATCGCTCTAGTTGCCTCAAGCAACCCCGAATTAGAAATCCCCAAACCGGATGACCTATACAATGTTGGCACCGTGGCGATCGTCCATCGCATGTTTAGAACTCCAGATGGTACGATTCGCCTGGTTGTCCAGGGATTAGCACGCTGCCGTATTAAAAAATACATCCAAGAAAAACCTTACTTGAAAGCTGAGATTGAACTGTCTCCTGAGACGGTCGAGGAAGGTTTAGAACTCGAAGCCATGGCACGCAATGCGCGTGACCAATTCGAGCATATTGCCGAACTGATTCCCTCAATCCCCCGTGAGCTGGTTGCATCGGTGCTGTCTCTTGAAGACCCATTACAGACCATCTACACAATAGCCAACTTCCAACGTATGGAACTGGAAGATGCACAGACTCTTTTAGAATTTGATTCGGCCTCCGAAAAGCTTCACAAGCTCGTCGGTATACTGGCACATGAAGCAGAATTGCTCGAAATGGGGCAAAAGATCCAAAAAGAAGCTCGCTCCGAGATCGAAAAAGTCCAGCACGAATATTACCTGCGGGAGCAGCTCAAAGCTATCCAGAAGGAACTTGGCGAAGGGGACGAACAGACTGTGGAGATCGAGGAATTCAGAGGTAAAATCGATTCCGCTGGTTTGACCGAGGAGGCAGCCAAGCAGGCTCGGCGTGAATTGGACCGCCTCAGCCGCCTGCCAACAGCAGCCGCTGAATACGGTGTAATCCGCACATACCTGGATTGGCTGGTTTCGCTTCCATGGTCGCAGGTAACGACCGACAACCTCGATATTGCTCACGCCCGCCAGGTGCTGGATCACGATCACTATGGACTTGAGGACGTCAAAGAACGTATACTCGAATTCTTAGCCGTACGCAAACTTCGCCATGAGCGGTCTGATGAATTAGAAGAAGAACCGGAAGATGAAATCCACCGCACCCGTGAAGGTGTGATCCTGTGCTTTGTCGGTCCACCCGGTGTGGGTAAAACTTCGCTAGGACGCTCTATTGCACGAGCTTTGGGTCGTAAATTCGTTCGCATATCCCTAGGTGGGATGCGCGACGAAGCAGAAATTCGCGGTCACCGGCGCACATATATTGGCGCTATGCCCGGTAGGATCATCCAGGCTCTACGGCGAATCGAATCACGAAACCCTGTTTTTATGCTCGATGAAGTTGACAAGTTGGTCTTCGATTTTCACGGAGACCCAGCCTCAGCACTGTTAGAGGTGCTCGATCCGGAACAAAATAACGAATTCCGCGACCACTATTTGGAGGTCTCTTTCGACCTCTCCCAGACGATGTTTATCACCACTGCAAACTTATTGGAACCCATTCCTGGACCGCTGCGTGATAGAATGGAGATTATCTTTCTCTCGGGCTACACAGAGCGGGAGAAAACTGCTATTGCCAAAGGTTATTTAATCCCTCGCCAACTACGCGAGAACGGTCTGCGCCCGGATGAAATTGAATTTACTGATGATGGTCTTCAGAAAATCATCCGCTCGTACACTCGCGAAGCCGGTGTGCGTAACTTGGAGCGCGAGATTGGATCCATCTGCAGAAAAGTTGTGACCCAAATCGCTGAGGGCAAATCAGCAGTCATTGAAATAACCCCAGAGCAGGCTAAAGAGCTTCTGGGGCGGCCAAGATACTTCAGCGATGAAGAAATCGCTAATCGCACTTCCGTACCGGGTGTCGCAACCGGATTGGCTTGGACGCCTGTCGGAGGAGATGTTTTATTTATCGAAGCGACGCGCATGCCGGGCAGCAAGGGATTCCAAATAACAGGTTCAATCGGCAACGTTATGCAGGAATCGGCTCAAGCTGCTCTCTCCTATGTCAGATCTAAAGCCAAGTCCCTTGGACTGCAGAGAGACTTCCTTAAAAAATCGGACATTCATTTGCACATACCGGCTGGTGCGCAACCCAAGGATGGACCCTCTGCGGGCGTCGCTATCGCCACTTCTCTGGTCTCGTTGATCTCCGGTCGCTCCGTCCGTCCAGACGTTGGGATGACTGGCGAAATCACCCTGCGGGGACAGGTGATGCCGGTTGGAGGCATCAAAGAAAAGGTACTGGCAGCGCACAGATCCGGACTCAAGACAGTTATCCTTCCGAAACGTAATGAGGCAGACCTGGAAGATATTCCTGAGGAGGTTCGCCAGGACCTGCAGTTCGTGTTTACAGAAACAATTGAAGACGTTCTCACCGCGGCATTGGAACCCGATGGTAAACTTGATGCCGAAACCGAAGAAAAAGAGGCCGAAAGTGCAATTTCAACACAAACCGACGATTAGACAAAAAAACAGTTGTGCATTATGAAATGGTATACGATTGACTTACATAACCACACTCCAGCTTCAAGTGATTACCAGCAGGAAAATATCACCTTCATAGATATCCTGCATCGTGCTGAAGCTCACAGTCTGGATATCATTGCATTTACGGATCACAATACCATAGCAGGTTACCGGCGAATGCAGGATGAGATCCACAGACTGGAACTGCTGGAAGAATTAAACCGCATCTTACCCGAAGAAAAATCAACTTTAGACGAATATCGCCGTCTTTTTAAGAAGATCCTTGTGCTCCCAGGATTAGAATTCACGGCAACATTTGGTTTCCACATTTTAGGCATATTCCCTCCCGAAAAGCCGCTGCGTGAGATCGAACATTTGCTGTTGGATTTAGAAATCCCACCCGACCAGATGGACGTAGGAAGTGTAACAATTGGGGCGTCGAGCGATGTATTAACCGCATATCGTCTTATCAATGAAGCGGGTGGGTTGGTGATCGCAGCTCATGCTAATTCGAACAACGGCGTCGCAATGCGCGGCTTTCCTCTGGGTGGTCAAACCAAAATTGCTTACACGCAAGACGACCATCTTCATGCCCTGGAAGTCACGGACCTTGAAAATAAACGCGGACACAATACAGCCGCCTTTTTTAGCGGCAGAAAGCCAGAATATCCCCGGCGGATGCACTGCATTCAAGGGTCAGATGCACATCGACTGTCGATAGATCCTGATCGCAATAAGAATCTGGGTGTTGGTGATCGGACTACGGATGTGCGTTTACCTGAAGTGAGCTTTGCTGCTTTACTGGATTTATTCGAGTCTAATGATTTTGCCCGCACTCGACCAACCCGCCATACCGCAGCGCCCGTTTATGATTTTTTGCGCACCGCTCAGGAAGAAGGATCGAATATCATCCAAGACTTTCATGAGAACATGACCATTCGTGGCGGAAAGCGCTACGCCATTATTGCTGACGTTTGCGCCTTTGCCAACACTAATGGCGGCACACTATACATTGGGCTTTCTGCGGATCAAAAGAAAGCAGTCCCTGGTGTGTCCAACCCAAATCAAGCAATTACCCAATTGTCAAAAGAAATCGGAAACCGCCTCAGCCCACCACTGCAATGCAACCTGGACGTTCAAGAGACAAACGGCAAAAAAGTGGTTCGCATTTTGATACCGCGCGGAGAAGATCCTCCTTACGCTGTGGATGACAACAAGATTTATGTCCGTTCTGAGGCAGAAACCGGTCTAGCGGTTCGCGATGAGATTGTAGGTTTGGTGCTGCGTGGACCTGGGCGTGCTGCACAAATCACTGATGATGCTTTGGAAAGTGTGCCAGTTGTGAAAGCCGGTGAAGGGAAGACGCTCATTCCAGAGTCCGGAGTCCATGAGAAAGTGCCTGATGAGGCCCCACGAATAGGAGTTGAAGTGGTATCTGTCGAAGAAAGGAATGGAAATCATTACTACACTGTTCGAGATCTGCGCAACGGCAATGTTGTAAAAAATGTCACCCGTACATCTGCGCGGCGATTGTGGCATTACGCAATCACCAGATATGCGGATTTGCCCGAAGATCTCACGCAGATCGATATTCAATGGCAGGGAAATTTCGGCCTGCTCAACCGCCGCAAACAGGCAAAGCGCACCCGCTATGACTTCGTCCAGCGTGTAAACGAAGATTACCGCTTCTACTTCGGTGTAACTGACGACGGGATCCATGGACCTTGGAAGAAGCTGGTCGGTCAGGAAGAAGACTGAATATTTCAAGGTGAATTTCCTTTCATCGGCAGAACTCTCATCACGGTAAATAATGACATCGGTGTCAATTCGGGTCTTTTCTTTTCCAGATGACTACCCGGCAGTGTATGCACTTTGGGAAAATGCCGGTACAGGCATTCAACTGCGTCGCTCCGATCAAATCGAGGAGATAGCCAAGAAACTGGAGCGAGATCCAGACCTGTTCCTGGTCGCTGAAATTGAAAAGCAAATTGTAGGATCGGTGTTGGGCGGTTTTGACGGTCGCAGAGGCATGATATATCACATGACTGTGCTATTGGAGTATCGCCGCCAGGGAATCGCATTGAAACTGATGGAAGAACTGGAAAGGCGATTGCGAGTAAAAGGCTGTATTCGTTATTACCTGTTGGTAACGGAGGACAACCAGGAAGCGATCCAGTTTTACAAGGCTCACGGTTGGGAGCGAATGGATTTATTCGCTTACGGGAAAGATTTAGATTGAAACACTATCCTTTTCTCCAAGATGGTTATCAATAATGTTACAGCCAATTAATCACCGATGAGCATTCGTGTCGGCATTCTCACCGTTTCTGATCGCTCTGCGAGCGGCGAAAGAACTGATTTATCAGGTCCGGCGCTGAAAGACATCATTATTGAGCAGGGCTGGTACGTAGTTCGTTACGAGATTATTCCTGACGATCTCCAATCGCTGCGCGATTTGCTGGCTGCATGGGCAGATTCGGACGATTTAGATGTAATCTTGACGACTGGTGGAACCGGTTTCGGAAGGCGAGATGTCACTCCTGAGGCTACCCGATCCGTCGTCGAACGTCCTGCTCCTGGATTAACCGAAGCAATGCGAGCAGCCAGTCTCAAAGTGACGCCTCATGCCATGTTATCAAGAGCTGATGCAGGAATACGGAAACGGACGCTGATCATCAACCTACCAGGCAGCCCAAAAGGCGCCGTCGAAAATCTGCAGGTCGTACTCCCGGTTATCCCACATGCTGTGCAGCTTCTGATAGAACACCCATTAGCTGAAGAGGGTCACGGATCACCATCCCAGCCTTAACTCACCCCAGACATACCAATTATTGAGTTAATACTTGGCGCGCGATCACCATTCGCTGCATTTCACTAGTCCCCTCGCCGATTGTCATCAGGCGCGCATCCCGGTACATTAACTCAACCGGATATTCGCGACTGTAACCATAACCCCCAAATATTTGCATCGCATTTCGGCAGACCCGTTCAGCCATTTCAGTGGCGAACAACTTCGCCATAGCTGCCTCTTTCGTGTAAGGGCGACCCTCTTCTTTTAACCAGGCTGCGTAGCGTATCATTAACCGCGCCGATTCGATTTCCGTGGCGGCATCTGCTAGCATCCACTGGATAGCCTGGTGATCGGCTAGATGTTTGCCAAATGTCTGGCGTTCTTTGGCATACTGCAGCGCTTCTTCAAAAGCTGCTTGCGCTAGACCGACCGAGATTGCGCCGATACCTATGCGACCTCCATCTAAAACTATCAGAGTTTGCTTGAGCCCCAGCCCTTCTTCTCCTAACAAATGATCTGCGGGTAGGCGTACATCTTCGTATGTCACTGCATGGGTGGGACAACCTTTTAATCCCATTTTTTTCTCAGGTGGTCCGATATGCAGTCCCGGGGTATCAACCGGCACAATGATCATACTCAATGAGCGCGATCCAATATTTGGATCGGTGCGCACAAGCGTTACGATAAAATCTGCAATGCTAGCATTTGTGCACCACATCTTTGCTCCATTAATTACCCACTCGCCATCCTGTATCTCCGCCCGGGTGCTGATTCCCCCCTTCAAGTCCGAACCTGCACCGGGTTCAGTAAGCGCCAAAGCAGACAGCCCTCCATCGCCGCTGGCAGCCCTGGGCAAAAAACGTTCTTTTTGTGCTTTGTTCCCAAACAAAGTGATTGGGGCACACCCCAACCCATTATGGGCGCATACTGAGAGGGCAGTGCTCCCACATCCCCAACCCAACTCCTCTATCGCAATCGCCGCGCTGATCGCGTCAACACCTGCCCCCCCATATCCTTCCGGTACATTGAGTCCCAATAAACCCAAAGGACCCATCTTGCGGACTGCGTCCCAGTTAAATTGGGCGCTTTCATCAACTTCGTGGGCTTTTGGTTTCACCTCACGCACTACAAAATCATGTACAGTCCGGCGCCACATGCGCTGCTCATCAGTGAGATCAAAATTCATGCGAACCTCCTATAGATATATTTTATTTAAATTTGTATCTACCTTTAAATATATTATTGCATCATATTGCGAAACGAGTAAAAATCATGGTGACCCAAGGGGCGTCATCACTCCTTCCGGAATCCAACCAGTGATGCTGCCAAAAGTGGTTTTCCACCAGAAAGCGCCTTTCGCCATTATGCCATTAAGTTGGTTTGAGTGCTCGACGACGATACCTTCTGAATTAGGGGGGATGAAATCGATAGCAGCGTAATTCGTGCCAGGACCCAGCCTGATGGCGGTTGCCTCCGAGCCTATAGTCTTGACGTGATCTCCGACCCCAAAGGTCGCAGACCGATCTTCGGGCTGGGCAATGACCATCATCACCCCATTAGCTACTACATGTTCGGTATTATCTGGATTTATGTCCAAACGGTTTTTAACCTCGCCATTCATCACCATAGTCGAGGAACTCCCCCCATCCAGGGCTATCCCCCACGTCGCCCCCAGAGTATTTTTCACAAACGATGCCAATTCTACAATGCTCATCCCCGCGTTGCCGAATGGATCACGGTCAGCAACAACGATAAAATACACATATCGCTCATCAAACGCGATAGCTGTGCGTGCGTTGCGCAATATAGCTCCCAGATCATCAAATTTTTGCAGAACACCGTCTTCCAGAAATTTGAAACTCCCACCCGTTCCAGCATAGGTTTTTGACCAATCGAATGGATTTGGTGTCTGGCAATCGCTTTTAAAGTGCTTGATTTCCTGCGAAATACCGATTTGATCACCTATCGAAAAAATGCTGCGAAGATCCTCTGCCGGAGACCCCTGGGCTGACAGCACAATGTGATCAAAAGAGATAAGAGTGGAACCCGATCCATCCCGAATTTCCCTGATTGTTCCGATTGTCATAGCGGGGGTCGCAATGATTAACATGGGTTGGCTCAACTCAACCAATATCTCAATACCAGTATCCTCACTACGGGTGCTGGCATCATATTGGGGCGTATAAATGATCAGTTCATCTTCCTCCCTCGGGACGTTGACTCCATCGAAAGGTATCGTTTCCCCGGTTGTGACTTGAGTGATGAACTGTTTCGCTGGGCGATGAACGACACAACCGCCCAGGAACAGACTGCGGTCCAATTTCCAGGCAAAACCGCTGCCGCTCTCCAGATCATCAAATCGTTTCAGGTACCACCCCGAATGTATCTGCCCCTGCCAGGGCGCACCCGTCTCTGTATCATAGAAATAACCATTAATCGCTACAACCACTTGATTGCGCGCTCCCCATGATCCGCCCCAATAATTGAGCGCCTGGTCATATCGTTCCGCCATTCCACTGACCGTTTCCAACCCGCCGTTTATCCTGCCCTGTGCAATGCTGGTTTCAAGGGTTAAATTGGCATTGTTTCGATCCATGCGGGCAACAAAGAGATGGTTCGGTCCCAATTGGTAAAACTCACGGTACTCGATCCCTTCTACCACAGATTGCCATTGGGGAGACGAGCCTAGTGCATACTTTGTTGGAAATAAGAACAGGAGGAAAAACGTAGCTATCAATACATATCGTGAGACTTTCATGGTATTAAAAGAGTAGCAAAATTCCATTTGTCGAAGGTAACACATCTTCGCTCAGGATTTACCAGCATATATCAAAGCCCATTTTACATTGATTCAACATTTTCAGGGATAAGGCTTACCTGGTATCAGAAATTAATTAATTCAAATTAGCTGCCAGACACTTTACTCATTATTTTGATTAATTGATCGCAGTTCAGCAGTACAACTACTGAACATCTCGGACGCGGTTGTTACCATGGTACACTTTAAAGAGGTTAATCACAAGGGGCTACCATGAAACTGAACTGGGAAACAGCCACTTTGAAATTGGTATCACCTTTCCGAATCTCTCACGGCACCAGTACGCAGCGTGAGACTGTGTTTGTTAAGCTAGACGAAGGCATTGGCGAAGCCGCAGTTGTCCCGTATTACAGTGAATCAACCGCCGGGATTATCGAATACCTGTCTGGATTGAATGCAACGGATTGGGATGTCTTTCAATTCGAAACAATCATCCAGGGGCTGCCTCCTGGCTCGCAGGCTGCCAGGGCTGCCATCGACATTGCCCTGTACGATTTGTGGGGGAAGCGATCAGGTTCGCCATTATTCAGGCTGTTTGGACTTGATCCCGATAAAATTCCACAAACATCGTTCACAATTTCGATCGATGAGCCTGTTGTTATGGCTGAAAAAGCAAGCAAATCGATTTGGCCCATTCTAAAAATCAAGTTAGGGGAGCAGGATGATGAGGCAGTGATCGCAGCGATCCGCAAGGCAACACCAGCCAGATTACGCGTAGATGCAAACGCTGGCTGGAGCCGCGAGCAGGCAGTGGATTTGATACCCCGGCTTGCCCAATATGACCTTGAACTTGTTGAACAGCCTCTGCCTGTCGGGGACATCGAAGGTCTTCGTATGCTGCGATCATTAAATCTTGGCGTACCAATCTTTGCAGACGAGAACGTGAAAACAGCCCGCGATGTGGCCGCGCATGCTGGCGCTGTTGATGGTGTAGTGGTCAAACTTATGAAATGTGGAGGAATTCGGGAAGTGCTGCTCGCTATCGAAACGGCGAAATCGCTCGATATGCAGGTAATGATCAGTTGTGTGGTCGAATCTTCGATGGGCGTCACGGCTGCCGCGCATATAGCTCCTTTATGTGATTTTGTGGATTTGGATGCACCGTTATTGATAGAAAATGATCCCTACCAGGGAGTGTCTTACGTGGGTGCCAATCTGGTATTACCGCACACACCCGGAGTGGGAGTGATGCTCAAGGAAAGTTGAAAAATTATTAATGAAAAAACATGGGTTTCGTTTTGTACAATTTCAATTTTTCATTTATAATTACATAAACGCAGGTTGGATATCTTGTTTTACTGGTCTTACGACCAATGAAAAAATGGCCAGGTAGCTCAGTTGGTAGAGCAGCGGACTGAAAATCCGTGTGTCACCGGTTCAATTCCGGTCTTGGCCACTATTTATTTAACCCTGATTAGCACAGCTTTGCATTCTTGCTCAGCAGATACAAATATAATAACTCCGGAGTGTGGTTGGTTATGAAAGATAAATGTTTCTTGATTTTAGGGGGCGGGGGAATGGTCGGATTCCAGGTTGCCCGCCGCATTGCACGACGATTAGAACCCGAGAAAGTCATCATCGCTTCCCTTTACCAGAAAGAAGTGCGCGAAGCTATTAACGACCTCGAAAAGAATTATCCTGATATCGAGTTTGTAGGTTTTTGGGGCAATGTATTTGTACGTCGCGAATTCAACATTGGAGACCGCCAGCAGCGTATAAGCCGCAACCAATTGCTGGAAAGCCCCGAATACCGGGCTTCACTTTTTGATGACCTGTTCGGCGATGTCGAAAACGCATACCAAAACTCCCACCTTGTGCAGATCATCCTGACACACAAACCTGATGTGATTGTTGATTCGATAAACACTGCCACTGCTATCAGCTATCAGGATACTTACACCGCCACCCACATCGCATCCAGAGATCTGCTCTCTTTGGTGAAAGGCTTAGATCACAGGGACGAAATCGGATTCAAAGATCAGCTTGAGGATGCAAGGGGATCATTTGAGATTCTGATGATTTCTCAGTATATCCCGCAGCTAATTAGGCATGTGATTTTATTAAACAAAGCCATTCGCGAGGCTGGAACTCGACTTTACCTGAAGGTGGGCACCACCGGCACCGGAGGAATGGGCTTAAACATCCCTTACACCCACGGCGAAGATAAACCCAGCGCAAAGCTGATGTCAAAAACCGCGATGGCTTTCGCTCATACAGGATTGATGTTCCTTATGGCGCGCACACCCGCTGACACTTATAAAGACGCCCCTCCTATTATTAAGGAAATTAAACCAGCAGCCATGGTCGGTTGGGTCAATATCACAAAAAAGACCATCCAGCGACACGGCAAACCATTGTATCTTTGTAGCAGTCAAACCGAATCACTGGATGAACGGCTGACCTTACTTGTTGAAGAAAGTAAGTGGCAAAGAACTGGGAAGTTGCAAATCCCCGTGGTTGATACGGGAGAGAACGGGCTTTTCACCAAGGGCGAATTTGAGGCCATTACTTCCCTCCGACAGATGGAATTTATGACCCCCGAGGAAATTGCGCGCGTTGTAGAACTCGAAATCAGAGGTGCAAACACCGGAAAAGATGTAGTCGCTGCGGTCGACGGCGCCATCATGGGACCGACTTACCGGGCGGGTTATCTGCGTGGGCAAGCGCTAGAAGAACTCGACCGCCTAGAAGCCGAAACCCGAATCCCCAGCGTCGCATTGGGCGAGCTTGGCCCTCCCGAGCTTTCCAAACTGCTTTGGGAAGCCTACCTGCTCAAGATAAAATTTGGCACATTAACAGCGGTTCTTGAACGCCAAGAAGATGAAGATATAAATTTAATAACCGATAAAAAAAGTCATCGCCAGCCAGGAGAAATCTCCGCCAGCTTAGAAGAATATTTAGGGGAGAATGCGGAATTAATGCAGATCATCACCTCGGTCGGAATTCCAATTCTCCTCCCGGATGGCAAAACGCTCATACGCGGACCATTTATTCGCATCCCGGAAGTAGCAGGTCAGAATGATGTTCCCATTGGCGATGGAGATATCGACCGCTGGGCAAATAAAGGATGGTTGGATCTGAGAGAGCAGAACATGGCACGCTGGCAGAAGAGGTTTGAGGTCATGCAGCGCGGCCAGCTCAGAATGCGCGCTAAAGGTTCTGCTGACGTTATTAGAGAAACCTACCTGCATGAAGAAATATACATCGGCGAAGTGGTTAGCTGGGTGTTCAGCAACGAAATGGGCGGTTACCGGTTGATGTAGAATTAATCAAATCCCTACTTCGCTGCCGCGCTCCATCCTACATATTTATATTTGCATGTCTTATCCCCCTTGTTCAAGGCAATATTAAATACACCTTTGGCAGTAGTTGGTGAAGTAAATTGACCTTGGACATAAAATTCATCAGACCCGATCGCGAAAGTACTGTTGGAAATTTTTAAGCTGGCCCGGGAAAGATTGATCTCAAATTGCTTTCCAAAGCACAAATATCCGATACGTAGATTTGTCACTCGATCGCCTTGCGGATTGATATTAAATACGATCACGCCCCCGTCAAAATTCCCCTTAAACTTCGCGCTTGCACGTGGTTGGATATAGCCTACCGATTGTGTCGGCGCTACCGTAGCTGTAAATGTCCCGGAAATGGTTGGAAGGGAGGTAGAGGTAGGAGGGATAGTAACTGTTGGGCTGGGGGTAACCGTGTACATAGCTGTTGGGATAGTTGTTAGCGTCGCGGTATGGGTTGCAGTTGGGGTCAGGGAAGGTGTCGCAGTTGGCGATGGAATGAACTTCGGAAGAATCTGACTGCATCCTATCAGAAAGATAGACAAAGAAAGCGGAAGAATTCTATGACAGAAACGCCTGAACGTGTTCATTATTTTACTCCAGACCGAAAAATTCTCTTCATCCAGATTCAATTCACATATGCACCTTTATAGTATAACGGAAAAGGAAGCTGGGGTAAAATCAACACATTTCAGACAGCATGACAAAATAACATTCCTTAGAACCATCACGTAGCATACCAACACAGTTACCAAAATCCACTCCTGTTACATCCAAGATTCAATCAACCAACCCAGACCTTATCCCCCAAAGTGGTATTTTTATTAAATTCCTCCAATTCCCCCTTGCATTTCTAGAACTTTTGTGCTATTAATTAGGCTCCATACTGTCAACTATTTTTACTAAGGAACTCCCATGACCGGTTTACCTCTCACCGCCCTAACAGCCAACCCGGCGCCCAGCCCGGAAACCGGCCTAATAAGCATCCGTTTTAAGCATTCGATCTTTGGATGCTGGATGCCACGTCACTTGGCGAGAAGCGTCCAATCATGCATTTTGCGAGTGAAACGAGCAAATATGCAAGCATCTGCTCTTTAGATGCCAATTATTCGTTCCTCTTCGTTTCGCGATTATTTTTTACTCAAAAATATCCGTCATTGAACCCACTCATATAGCACCAACTGCCCCTCACCGGTGATCAATGGGCTAAACTTGAACCTCTCATCCCATCCGCCCGAATCCTCTGCTCCCATGCCGCCTTGCTCCCAGTTCTTTAGGCATCTGTTCTTTAAGCATCCATCCTTTGGATGCAGGCTGCAGCAATCTCCAGCAATCTAATTTATTACCAAGCCGCTCGCTTTACTATCAATTAACTGATACCTGATTTACTGATTGCCTGACAGCCTTATGACCGACTAATGACTCCCCGGCTAAAGACTACCGACATGGCGTATAATTCCATTCACAACACTAAACCAAGAACAATCATGGTGGATAATATGTATTCCGCAACAGGATTCAGCCATCCAAATATCGCTTTAATCAAATATTGGGGTAATCGAGATGATAATTTGCGAATACCGTCAAACGGTTCGATCTCGATGAATTTAGACGGTCTGTACACACGTACACAAGTATGGTTTGATCCACAATTAGACCAAGACGAACTCTTTTTAGAAGATCACCAGATCTCAGGAGCAGCCCAAAAGCGAGTGAGCGCTTTGCTCGATCGGGTTAGGGAAATGGCTGGATTTGCCTTATATGCCAATATTCAATCTCATAACAATTTCCCTGCTGGAACAGGCATCGCGTCCTCAGCTTCTGCATTTGCAGCCCTCACCGTGGCAGCCTGTTGCGCCGCCGGGCTCGAACTTAGCCAGCGAGATCTATCCCGCCTGGCCCGCACCGGGTCAGGTTCCGCCTGTCGATCCATCCCTGGAGGATTTGTGGAGTGGCAGGTGGGTGATGATGACGAAACCTCATATGCATTTACTATAGCGCCAACCAGCCATTGGGAACTGGCGGACTGCATCGCGGTTGTCAGCCAGGATCCAAAACATACCAGTTCTAAGGATGGTCACATACTGGCAGAATCAAGCCCCCTCCAGGCTACACGCATAGCTGATACTCCGGGTCGCCTGGATATATGCAGGCAAGCAATTATAAAGCGCGATTTCGACGCATTAACAGAAGTAGTTGAACTTGACAGCAACCTGATGCACGCCGTCATTATGACTTCCAATCCTCCGCTGCTGTACTGGCAACCAGCCACCCTAGCCGTCATACACGCAGTCAAGGAAATACGCACCCAAGGAACCGCCGTCTGCTACACAATCGATGCAGGACCGAATGTGCATGTAATTTGCCAAAAAGAAGACGCTGATTATATCTCAGCCCAATTGAATCAAATTCATGGTGTACAAAAAGTCCTCACAGCCCACCCAGGCGGACCAGCTCGCTGCATAATAAATGGGGATGAAAGTATTACATCAAAATCGTCAATCTGATCCCAATCGATGTCACATTGATAGGCTCTTACCAAATTTGGGAGTAACTGCGAGGTGAAGAGCCTAATTCATATCCTGAAATGATGATCTGAATTACTTCCATCAGCTTTTTGGACGAATGCAACCCGAAACCACCCGCTATCACTTGTTCCCTGTCCTTTATCCCTGTCTTATGTGTTAAAAAACGGTTAGAAAGACCTGCAAATTGCCGCTCTATGCTATCCGATTCTAGTAGGACAGGATATAATCTATTCGTTGTTCTTTTCACTA
Organism: uncultured bacterium; assembly: GCA_965603285.1. GTDB lineage: Bacteria > Chloroflexota > Anaerolineae > Anaerolineales > UBA4823 > JAUWPO01. The sequence goes on along the minus strand of CBFDCK010000009.1, from coordinate 25,814 downwards.
AACAGATAGATTATGGAATGGTATAAGTAAAAAATGTTTTCAATTCAGTTAGTTCAATTTGTCTTGGGCATTGCTGTCCTGATATTACTGCACGAGCTCGGGCATTTTATCGCTGCTCGATTATTAAATGTTGAGGTTGAAGAATTTGGAATCGGCTTTCCGCCTCGCATCGTCAAATTGTTCGAATATAAGGGGACCGCATACTCGCTCAATTGGCTGCCACTAGGCGGCTTTGTGCGTCCAAAAGGTGAAAATGATCCCGATGTGCCGGGAGGATTAGCAGCTGCCAGCCCGTGGGTGCGCCTGGGAGTATTATTCGCAGGACCTGGCATGAATTTATTAATTGGCGTAATCCTGGGGATCATCTTGTTCTACAACCTTGGCGATCCAGTTCAAGACAAGGTCATAACCAACTACATAAACCCGGGAACTCCTGCAGCCGAAGCAGGCATGCAAGCAGGTGATCTTTTTATCGCTGTGAACGAACAGGAAATTGACAGCACTTCAAAGCTTCAAGAATTGATCTCTCAAAACCTGGGAACGCCAACCGAAATTGAATACCAGCGTGGTAATCAGATATTCGTCGTTACATTAACCCCGCGCGCAGAATGGCCTGAAGGTCAAGGACCAATGGGAATTGGAATCACGAACCCAACCCAACCTGTGAACGTTGGCACTGCCATTAGGCGCGGCGTTGAGGCCACATTTGGATATGTGCGTGCTCTTTTACTTCTTCCCGTAAGACTGCTCCAAGGTCAAGCCAGTTCCCAAGAAGGACGTTTACTGGGCTATAAAGGGATGTTTGATATATATCGCTCCCTTCAGAGCCCTTTGTGGTTCTTCATGGCGATTTCAATTTCACTGGGCATAATAAATCTCTTTCCGATCCCGGCTTTAGACGGAGGACGGATTATGCTCACGCTCCCCGAAATATTAATCCAGCGCCGTATACCTGCCCAGTATGAAAACATGATCCACATGGTTGGATTTGCTCTCCTAATAATGTTATTAATTTACGTAAACTTACAGGATTTTCTTAATCCTATCCAACTTCCGTAAAGGTAATAACTAACAAATTAGAATGACCAAAGACGCCGATTTATCATTCCAGGAACTTATCGACGCGCTGCTGGATTTCGACAAGCCTTTCCCCCCACGCTTCCTGTACCTTTTATCCGATCTTGAAAAGACAGATCTCAATAAACTGGCGGCAATCTGGGATCAATTACCAGCCTGGCGCCGGCAAGGGTTGATGGAAGACCTTGCTGAATTAAATGAGCGCGATTATCTACTTTCATACAACGACTTATGCCTCTTTACAGTCAAGGATGAAGACCCGATAGTCCGATTGTCCACCGTGAAAGTCCTTGAGCAGTATGATCTAAATACATTAATCCCATTATTTCTAGATTTGCTCTCAAACGACAATGACGAACAAGTTCGGGCGGCTGCTGCTCATGCTCTTGGGCGTTTTGTATATTTGGGTGAAATCGATGAAATCAATACTTCGACTTTACGGGAAATTGAGGACAAGTTGTTGCAGACAACAATGGGTAAAGAGGAGTTTCAAATTCGCCGGGAAGCCTTTGAATCTCTGGGGTATTCCCGCCGTGAAGAAGTACAGATGCTGATCGAAGAAGCCTACAATTCTGAAAATAAAGAATGGATCTCAAGCGCATTATTAGTCATGGCGCGCTCCGCCAATGAGCGCTGGCGCCCTCAAGTTATGGAAAAATTAGAGAGCGACTTTCCAATAATTAGATGCGAAGCAGCTCGAGCCGCCGGCGAGCTGGAGATCCAGGAAGCAATTCCCTACCTCTTGGACCTCCTTGACGATCCGGATGAAGATATTCGGCTTACCAGCATCTGGGCACTTTCACAAATTGGGGGAGAAGGTGTGCACGAACGAATAGAGCAAATGTTTGATGAAGCTGAAACTTCGGAATACCAAGATTATTTAGAATTGGCATTGGATAACCTGGAATTTAATGAGGAGATGCGGTTATTCCCGTTATTCGACATTCCCGAACATGAAAACGAAGACTTGCTCGAAGACCCACAAAATAACATCGCCGGCTCAACGGATCATCTAGATTGAATGAATTTTTTTTATTATTCCTGAACAATCTACTGCCCATATTTCTGGCTGCAGGAGCTGGGTTCCTACTTGTTAAAGTTCTCAAGATAAATCCGCTTCCCCTATCCCGAGTTACATTCTATATATTCAGCCCATGCTTGATCTTTTCCTTACTTACACACAACAACCTTGCAGGTGGGGATATTACACGTTCGATCTTATTCGCCGGCGTCCTGATGGCTGTGGTGGGTTTTTTAGCCTGGATCACTGCAAAGTCCCTTAAATTCGAACGCACTACCATATCTGCAGTTCTGCTGACAACGATGTTTATGAACGCCGGTAACTTCGGTCTACCGCTCGCTTTATTTGCTTTTGGGAAGGCGGCTTTGGGTTATGCCAGTATATATTTCATCACAATGGCGATTTTTTTATATTCCGCCGGTATCGTCATTGCTTCATTGGGCTCTGTAAGTCTAGTTGAGAGCCTGAAAAATCTGGTGAAAATCCCCGTAATTTATGCACTTTTACTGGCTACAATTATTATGTTTTCCGGGTGGCAAGTGCCGATGTTCCTGGACCGTACGATAACACTTCTGGGTGATGCATCCATCCCGACCATGCTGGTACTGCTCGGAATGCAGTTAACTAATGTACGATTAACAGGGCTGAGTGCGCCTCTGGCATTAGCTGTCGTCATACGCCTAATTGTGAGCCCGGCAATCGCCCTGCTGCTGGTTTCGATTTTTGGCATGACAGCGCCGGCGAGTCAGGTGAGTGTGACCTATGCGGCAATGCCCTCAGCAGTTTTTAATACCGTATTAGCGACCGAATATAATGTTAAACCTTCGTTCGTTACTGCGGTAGTTTTTATAACGACAATACTTAGCCCATTATCATTAACACCGCTACTGGCGTATTTGGGAGCCTGAATGTCAGTTAATTTAAATGAGCGTCTTTACGCCATAATTCAAGGTCACGTTCAGGGTGTCGGTTTCCGGTACTTTGTACAAGGAAAAGCCACAAGTCTTGATTTGACGGGTTGGGTTCGCAATCGCTGGGACGGTTCAGTAGAAGTCTTGACAGAAGGAAAGCGCACAGAATTAGAATCATTATTAGATGCGCTCTACCGCGGTCCACGAGGAGCCACAATCACGAGCATTGATCCGCAATGGCAAGAAGCAACTGGCGAGTTTTTAGATTTTCAAGTTCGGATAACTTCTTATTAGTTACAGCAATTTCAACCAAATCCCAAACCTCGTTTTTTAAGAGAGACATTGCGCACACCACCGATTACAAGGTGATCAAGCACTTCAATGTCCAGCAGGTTGCCGGCTTCAATAATCAACCGTGTAAGCTTGATATCATCAGTGCTGGGGGTAGGGTCTCCGCTAGGATGGTTGTGAATGACAATAATGGAAGCCGAGTTGCGCTTCACAGCCTCATTGAAAATCTCACCCACCCTCACTTGCGAAGAATTTAATGAGCCTCGATAACGTTTATCAAGATACACGATGCGGTTGCGTGAATCGAGCAGTAATACCCATAATTCTTCCTGTTCTAAAGCGCTCATTTCATATTGGACAAAAGCCGCTGCATCGTCTGGACTGTTAATAGTGGGACGCTCCTCAGGATCAATAGAATTCAACCTACGACCTAGCTCAATGGCTGCCTTTATTTGAGCGGCTTTTGCCGGTCCAATCCCATGTTGTTTGCATACTTCCGCATATGATGCTCGGTGGATACCTGGCAACCCTCCCAGTTCGTCCAACAAACGATATCCAACCTGGACTGCATTCTCACCGGGGATCCCCGTTCTCAGCAAAATGGCTAACAATTCTGGGTTAGTCAGCACTTGTGGTCCATATAGAGCTAAACGCTCACGCGGGCGCTCTGATACGAGCATATCAGTGATCCGGTATGAAGCTCGTTCTTCTTTCACAGACCCTCCTTGCCGATTGATTAACGCCCTAATGCACTCCATCCGGCGTACTGCCCGGTATCATCCAATTCAGCCTCAATACGCAGTAATTGATTGTATTTGGCTACACGGTCGGAACGCGCCGGCGCACCAGTTTTGATTTGCCCCATATTAAGAGCCACAACCAGATCGGCGATCGTCGTGTCTTCAGTCTCACCCGAGCGATGTGAGGTAACCGCACGCCACCCGGCGCGCTGGCAAGTTTCTACAGCCTCGATTGTTTCCGTCAGCGTTCCAATCTGGTTTAGCTTTACCAATAAAGCGTTAGCTGCTCCTTCTTTAATCGCCCGGCGAACTCTTTCCGGATTGGTCACTAGCAAGTCATCACCTACGATTTGGATTTTATCCCCAAGCTCATTCATCATCATTATCCAACCTTCCCAATCATCCTGTGCAAGCCCATCTTCGATAGATACAATTGGATACTGGTCTACCCATGATTTCCAATAGGCGACCATCTCTTCGCTGTTCAGCTTGCGCCCCTCGGTACGTAAATTATAGACACCCTCTTGCTCTTCATAAAATTCAGAAGCAGCAGGATCGAGTGCAATGGACACCTGTTCACCGGCTTTAAAACCCGCTTTTTCGATCGCCTCAAGAATTACTTCCACTGCTTCGGAATTTGCCTTCAAAGCTGGAGCATAACCGCCCTCATCACCCACGAGAGTCGTGTAACCGCGTTCTTTGAGTACAGTCTTCAATGTATGATAAATTTCTGCTCCCCAACGTAAGCCTTCCGCAAAAGAGCCAGCGCCTAAAGGCATTACCATAAATTCTTGAGCATCCGTCGATTGCCAATCTGTATGTGCTCCGCCATTGAGTATGTTTAACATCGGAACTGGGAGCACATGGGCGTACACACCCCCAATATAACGGTAGAGCGGTAAACCAAGATTGTCGGCTGCAGCTTTCGCAACAGCCAGACTGGTCCCCAGGATCGCGTTGGCACCCAAATTAGATTTATTGGAGGTCCCATCCAGTTCCAGAAGAGCTTGATCTATCGCCTTCTGCTCAATTGCGTCCAAGCCGATTAGCAGATCAGATATCTTTTCATTGACACTCTCCACAGCATGGAGTACACCTTTGCCCGAATACCGGCCTTTATCACCGTCTCGCATCTCCAGGGCTTCATGCACTCCTGTAGAAGCACCGGAGGGTACTATAGCCCTCCCGCGGCTACCATCTATCAGTGCGACTTCAACCTCAACGGTTGGATTACCCCGCGAGTCTAAAACCTCGCGTCCAAAAACGTCTTCAATCAGTGTATACATATTACATTTCACCTCTTTTTAATATTGGTATGTTTATAGGATCTGCTTTTAATAGGGATTACAGCATGAATCCCTATTAAATAAAAAACAAGCGCAAGTATAATCCATTTCTTGATAACTTATAAGGATCGTCTTTTATCCAGGATTGTCGTTCATCCAGGATTGTCGTACATCCAGAGTATCATTCTTCCATTTTCCATTATCCGTTATCCATCATTTAAATTCATTCTTGGCTTTTTTGCTCTAATATTTCTTCCACCAGTTCATATGAATTTACTCTATCCTTCCTTACCCCTGCCTGCTTTCTAACGGCATCCAAAAAAGCCAAAAATAATGGGTGGGGGCGATTCGGACGTGATAGAAACTCCGGATGAAATTGAGTGGCCAGCATGAATGGATGATCTTTTAATTCGATTATTTCCACCAGCCGTCCATCAGGAGATATTCCCGAAAACAACATTCCCCCTTTCGCAAGCGTATCACGAAAACTGTTGTTCAACTCAAAGCGGTGGCGGTGACGTTCTTCAACAAAATCTTTTTGATAAGCGGTGGCTGCCCTTGTCTTGGGCTGTAGATTACACGGGTATAAGCCTAACCGCATCGTACCGCCTAGGTCAGCTATCGTGCGCTGATCCGGCATCAGATCGATAACAGGGTATGGAGTCGAATGATCGAATTCCGTAGAATTGGGTTCCTCACTTTTCAGCAAATAGCGCGCAAATTCCACCACCATCAACTGCATCCCCAAACATAATCCGAAATAAGGAACCTCATTTTCACGAGCGTATTTAATGGCTTGGATTTTACCTTCGACGCCTCGACTGCCAAATCCGCCGGGAACCAATATACCGTCTGCATTTTGGATCGAGTCCCAATTACGGTCTCTTTCCAAATCCGAAGACTGCACCCAAATAATATTCACTTCGACACCCAGGGCTAATGCAGCGTGATCTAAAGCTTCTCTAACGCTGAAATAGGCGTCATGTAATTCAACATATTTTCCTACCAGGGCGATGTTAACTTGTGGTTTTGACCGACGCACCTTGGAAACCAGCCATTCCCATTCCTGCCAATCCGGCTTGCGTCGAGTTATCAATCCCAAACGTTCAACTATATAATCACCAACGCCAAGATTCTCCAACATTAAAGGCACTTCATATAAGATAGGCGAAGTGATTAATGGCACTACTGCTCGTTCTTCAACATCGCAGAATAAGGCAATCTTCTCACACACTTCTTGCTTTACAGGATGGTCAGACCTGGCAACGATCATGTCAGGCGAAATACCAATCGAACGTAGTTCCCGGACTGAGTGCTGGGTAGGTTTGGTTTTTAGTTCCTTTGTGGCACCGATATGGGGCAGCCAGGTGACATGGATATACATGCAGTTCTCACGACCCAGATCGCCACGCATCTGGCGCAGAGCCTCCAAGAAGGGCAGTGACTCAATGTCGCCTACTGTGCCGCCAATTTCGACCAGCACGACTTCTGCTCCTGTGGTCTTTGCGACCAATCCTATACGGTGTTTAATTTCATTCGTGATATGAGGGATTACCTGTATGGTGCCGCCCAGGTAATCTCCGCGCCGTTCTTTTCCGATCACTTCGGCGTAAACCTGCCCAGTTGTCACATTGCATACGGTGTTTAAACTGATGTCAATAAAACGCTCATAATGCCCAAGATCAAGGTCGGTTTCAGAGCCATCGTCGAGCACAAACACTTCTCCATGCTGATATGGACTCATGGTACCCGGATCAACATTTATATATGGGTCCAGTTTTTGAACACCAACCGCAAAACCACGCTCTTTCATCAAGCGTCCAACTGCTGCCGCCGTAACACCTTTACCTACTGTGCTGACAACACCACCTGTAAAAAAGATGTACTTAACCGTCATTCAAACCTCCATCTAACTAAAAAAGAAGTGGGGAGAGCCTAAGATTCATGCTCTCCCCAATAAGTGTGATCAATCCAAGAGAATTCAATGCATCCATCCTGTTCTACAAGTATCGAAAGCTATGGCAAACACAGTCGCATGAAGTTCCTAAACAAGATAGTGGCTCCATTAATTCTTGCATTAACTATCTTTGCCCTAGAAAAAAGTTTACCATACTTACTATGTATTTTGATTACCATCCCTCCATCATGTAAGTGAAGTAACGCTGCTCATATCAATAAATATTCTGAGCACTGGGGTGAAACACAATTGCACCGCACCAGTAAGGTGATATTTTAGCTGAACAATAAAGGGGGGTCATTTTCGCTGAAAAATAACGTAATAATTACAAGTAATAATAACAGGTAATATTGACCCAAATTTCGCTCCGTGTTAAACTAAACGATTGCCGTCTTATTAAGCTTAACATTGAAAAATGAGAAATCATATTATGCTCTTGCCATTTCTAAGAAACAAGGTGGACAATGAAAGGGAACTTCCTTTTCTAATTGTCGGATTAGGAAATCCAGGTGCAGAATTCAGGCACAATCGCCACAATGTTGGTTTTTTGCTTTTAGATTGTCTGGCAGACCGTCTGGGAGAATCCTTTTCACGCATCGAATCAAGCTCTTTGCTAACAAAAGCAAAGTACCAGGACAAACGGCTGCTGTTGGCCAAACCTCAAACTTTTATGAACCTGTCCGGTCAGGCTGTTAGTCGACTTGTGAAATATTATAAAATTCCTCTCGAGTCCCTATTGATCGTCTATGATGATGTTGATCTACCTCTCGAAAGTATTCGGATACGCCCGAACGGGGGTCCTGGAGGCCATAAAGGGATTGCTTCCATCATCGAACACCTTGGGACGAACAAATTTCCCCGTTTACGCTTAGGAATTGGACGCCCGCCAGGACGGAAAAACGCGGCCGCACATGTCCTACAAGATTTCACTGAAGAGGAAAATGAATTCCTTGAAGTAACGCTGGAACGAGCTGTTGATGCGGTCCTGGTATTTGTATCAGCAGGTTTGGAGACAGCGATGAACAAATATAACGAAACCGTTCTTTGAGAAACACTGCTGTATGTATTTAGACACCCTCATTAATTGCGTCGCTGAGTCCGCTCAAGCACTCTTTACCAAAATCCTGGCAGGTGAACCGCTGCCAGCGTTGGGGCTGCGCCGTTCTGCCCGTTTACCTGTTTTAGCAGCGATTTATAAAGAGCTGCAGCGTCCAATCCTACTGCTCACTGATAGAACAGACCGGGCATTAACGCTCGCCGAAGAGCTGTCTTTATGGTATCCAAACCTGAATTACCAGCATTTTCCCGAACCAACACCACTTTTTTATGAGGATGCTGCCTGGGGAGAGACCACTCGGCGCGATCGCTTACTTTCGCTGACAGCACTTGCGGCATACCATATCCCAGGGGCGCGTGTCCCTGGAAACCCGCCTTTGATTATCGCCCCGGTGCGCGCCCTCATGACCCGCACCTTGCCTAGACGTGATTTCATGAAGTCGACGCTCACTATCAAAGTTGGACAGACTTACCAGTTTGAGGGGTTGGTCCACTCTTGCGTGGCTTTGGGATACGAAAGCGTCAATGCCGTGATTTCTCCCGGACAATTTGCCCGTCGGGGTGGGATTCTTGACCTCTGGCCTCCATCAGAATCCCAGCCTGTGCGATTGGAATTCTTTGGGGATGAGATCGAAACCACCCGCCGCTTTGATCCAACGACACAGCGAACAACCTCTAAACCAAAAAAAAATGGCTCCGAACCTGTCCTGGTGACCAGCGCCCGAGAATATCTCATCCCAGAAGATTTCCTATCCACAGATAGTGAGATTGAGTACTCCGAATTTCATATACCAGTTCTACACAAGAGCGCATCCAGCATATTTGATTACCTTCCAAATAATGCTCTGGTAGTTATCGACGACAAGCAGGCATTTGAAGACACGATCAACGAAGTTGAGGAAGGTGCAATAAACCTTCGACGAGAAAATATTGCGGAAGGAATTCTGCCTGACCATTTTCCCATTCCATACCTTACATGGACAGAGATCCAGGATTCACTGAGTACTTATCAATTTCTAGTTCTAGGTACTCCATCACCCTCAGAAATTGATCTAACAATATCGGACACCATACTTCAAGACCAGACTATCTCTTCGTTGGCAGACAATTTCACTCTTGGACCACGATTTAGTGGGCGACTAAAACATGTATTGGAATATCTTTCAGACCTCTTTACCAACGGAGATCATCTGATTGTCGTTTCTCGCCAATCTGCTCGCCTGGAGGAACTCTGGAGCGAACAGAAAATCCAATCCGAGAATGGTATCCTGGATTTTATTGAGGGTAGTTTGACAGAAGGTTGGATTTTCAACCCTCCGGACTGCTCCCCTGTCCACCTGCTGACCGATGGTGAAATATTTGGCTGGCGACGTCCCGAACTGCGCCGGCGCGCCCGCCCAATCGTAAAAGGCCCCGAAGCAGGATATACGGATTTTTTATCTGGCGATTGGGTTGTCCACGTAGATCATGGCATCGGTCGCTTCATAGGACTGGTTCAACGTAATGTGGATGGCTTGGAGCGGGAGTACTTATGTGTTGAATATGCAAATGAAGCTCAACTATACGTCCCAGTCCACCAAGCTGACCGTCTGACACGCTACGTTGGTACCGATAGCCGCTCTCCTACACCCAGCCGGCTGGGCGGTACTGAATGGAGAAAAACCAGGACGCGAGTTAAAGAAGCGGTTAAAGAAGTGGCTGAGGATTTGCTATTTCTTTATGCACGGCGCAGCATGGTCCAGGGTTTTACGTTCAACCCGGACACCACCTGGCAGCAAGAACTTGAAGCCAGTTTCCCGTACATCGAGACCGAAGACCAAATCCGTGCTCTGGCTGAAGTCAAGAATGATATGCAGAGCGATCAGCCCATGGATCGACTGATCTGCGGCGACGTCGGTTATGGAAAAACCGAGGTTGCACTCAGGGCAGCATTTAAGGCCGTGCTGGATGGCAAGCAAGTCGCGGTGTTAGTCCCCACAACTGTATTGGCTCAACAGCATTTCAACACTTTTAGACAGCGTCTTGCCGCCTTCCCGGTCGTAATCGAGATGCTATCTCGTTTCCGTACCCCACAACAGCAGCGAGATATATTATCTAACCTTTCGAATGGAAGAATCGATATTCTGATTGGTACCCATCGCCTATTCTCATCAGATGTAGAATTTAAGGATTTGGGATTGCTTATTATAGATGAGGAACAGCGATTTGGAGTAACTCATAAAGAAATCTTAAAGAAAATGCGCACCGAGGTGGATGTGCTCACCCTCACTGCAACACCCATCCCGCGCACGCTTTATTTGGCACTTAGTGGAATCCGTGATATCTCCACGATTAACACCCCCCCCGAGGAACGGCTGCCAATTGCGACTCATGTTGGGCCATACTCAACTCGCTTGATACGGCAGGCGATTTTGCGGGAGCTTGAACGCGGCGGTCAGGTTTTCTTTGTACATAATAGAGTTCAAACAATTGGAGCGATGAAGTCTCATCTGAATCATCTTGTACCTGAAGCCCGTGTTTCGATCGCCCACGGACAGATGCCTGAAGTAGCATTATCCAAAAGGATGGAGCAGTTTACTGAAGGAGAAATTGACGTCCTCTTGAGTACTTCCATCATTGAATCAGGGTTGGACATTCCAAACGCGAACACACTAATCGTTGATCGCGCTGATACATTCGGACTTGCACAACTATACCAGCTACGCGGTCGTGTTGGCAGGGGAGCGCAAAGAGCTTATGCTTACTTTTTCCGTCACAACAGAAAAACTCCCACTCCTGAAGGTCGACAAAGGTTGGAAACTATCGCTGAAAGCACCCAACTAGGGGCAGGATTTTCAATTGCCATGCGTGACCTCGAAATTCGTGGAACCGGTGATATCCTTGGAACTCGGCAGCACGGGCACGTTGCAGCGGTCGGGTTCTATCTATACACACGCTTGCTTGCTGAGGCGGTGAAGCGTCTTCACCTTGGACAAGATATCCTTGCCCCAATCTTAAGTTCAACAGGTTACCCGAGTTTCAGCTTCGTAAATGTGGATCTGCCCATGGCAATAGGTTTGCCTGTCGATTATGTTCCAGATAAAAATGTTCGTCTAGGTCTATACCGGCGGATGGCTGATCTGAGAACACTGGAAGAGGTCGAAGCGCTTATAGAAGAATTTAACGATCGCTTTGGTTCCCCTCCTGACACTGTATATAACCTCTTTTACCAATTAAAGATTAAACTTCTAAGTGAACGGGAGGGTATGTCTTCTCTGACCGTAGAGAACGGGCAGATCGTAATGCGCTTTCCCGGCGATGAAATCCCTACCTCCCTACCCGATCTTGGTCCGAAGGTGCGGATCGGAAAGACAGCTCTATGGATGCCGTATAAATCGCTGCCAAATTGGCAAAATGAACTATTAAACGTGCTGTTGGCTCTTCAGTCAAACAATGAGAACGGAAACTAGTGCCTATAAGTGAGCAGATCAGTACTGCCAAGTCAATATGACCCTAATGAAACCATAGAAATCTATAAAAACGAGACTCTCCGCTTCGCGCAGAATGACCGACAGTAGAGAACACTGGGCAGCAAGGAGCACTGGACAGTAAAAAGCACTGCTATAATTATACAATTTAACTGATCAGTCTAATGTTTCAAATAACTATCAAACACTGGATTAATCTAAAATAAAAAATTATGTTTCCTGATGGAATTCCACATTCCAAACGTTTTTTTGACCTGCTTTTCACCTCTATCGGTTTGGTGATTATCTCACCCGTTCTAGCCATCATCGCTCTTCTCGTCCGGATAGCTCACGGTAAACCCATTCTTTTTCATCAGATTCGTCCTGGCTATTTGGGTAAACCATTTTGTAACTTAAAATTCCGCACGATGTTGGATAGGCGCGACGTCAATGGAAACCTGCTTCCTGACGATGAACGGATAACTCCCTTGGGTCACTTCCTGCGTGTCACAAGTTTGGATGAACTGCCCGAGTTATTCAACGTTATACGCGGCGAAATGAGTCTGGTTGGACCGCGTCCGCTGCTTATGGAATACCTCGATCGCTATACAACCGAACAAGCCCGCAGGCACGAAGTCTTACCCGGGATAACCGGTTGGGCGCAAGTCAATGGGCGCAATATCCTTACTTGGGAGGACAAATTTCAATACGATGTGTGGTATGTAGATCACAGGTCACTGGGGCTTGATATTAATATCTTGTGGATGACATTCTGGAAGGTCCTCAAACAGGAAGGGATAAGTCAACCAGGTCATGCCACAGCGGAGAAATTCATGGGGAGTAAAGAGCCACACGACGCATAAATAGACCATCTGCTTGTTTTAAACGCCTAGATTGACCAGCAAGGTTTTATGCTATACTCACCCCAATGTCTGACGATAATTCACTTTACGAAGATTTATTACGAATCCGTCGTTTTGAAGAAGCAGTCCTGGACAATTTCCCAAAGGGCGTTTTTTTTGGTACTACTCACACCTATCTCGGTCAGGAAGCAAACGCGGTTGGGGTTTTGGATGACATCCACTCAGGAGATATAGTCTTCAGCAACCATCGCGGTCACGGGCACTTCCTCGCTTATGGAGGAGATATTCGATCGCTTTTTGCCGAGTTAATGGGAAAAACAACCGGTGTATGCGGGGGGCGCGGCGGTTCTCAACACTTACAGTGGCATAATTTCTACTCCAACGGCATACAGGGTGGAATCGTCCCGGTTGCTACTGGTACGGCTCTGGCTGAAAAACGAAAAAGCAGTGATGCAATCGTGATCGTCTTCATGGGTGATGGCACTCTGGGCGAAGGTGTGGTCTATGAAGCGTTAAATATGGCTTCCTTATGGCAGGCTCCGATCTTATACGTCCTGGAAAACAACCGCATAGCACAGACCACTTCAATTGAGATGGCAATCGCAGGAGATATTTCGGCTCGTTTCAAGGCGTTTAATATAACGGTCCACGAATTAGATTCTAGTGACGTGAAAGAGATTCAGCCGGTAGCTTCCGAACTTATTACAGAAGTACGATCTTTGAAATCGCCGCGCACATTGATCTTGAACACATACCGCTTTGGACCCCACTCAAAGGGAGATGATATTCGGGATAAGCACGAAATCGACCAATTACGTTTGACGCGTGACCCGATCCAAATTCACGCCAACCGATTGGATGCAAACCACAAAGTAGCTATCGAATTGAAAGTTGAAAATTATATTCAAGAAGCATTCGATCAGGCTCTAGCTGATCCCCTCCCCGATGCAAGTAAAGCTCTCACCGGATATATTGATCATCAATGAATTTAACTGCATGAACAGTAAACTCGCTCCATTTCATTGTCCCTTTTTATTACATTTTCACTTATCTCATTAAATTTATCCCTTAATTCCTATGCCAACAGTTTTAGAAGCCATCAACACCGCCCTGCAAAATGCACTCGCTTCAGACGAACGCGTTGTTATTATGGGAGAAGATATCCTTGATCCATATGGGGGTGCATTTAAAGTTACGCGTGGTCTATCGGACTCATTTCCAGACCGAGTGATCACAACTCCAATATCCGAAGCTGGCATAGTAGGCGTAGCCGTCGGAATGGCATTGCGCGGATTGCTTCCGGTTGTAGAGATAATGTTTGGAGATTTCATCACTCTGATCGCAGATCAAGTAATAAACCATGCCGCTAAATTCCGTTGGATGTATAACGACCAGGTTAGGGTTCCAATCGTAATCCGGACTCCTATGGGCGGCAGGCGGGGTTATGGTCCAACTCACAGCCAAACCATGGAAAAATTTTTTGTCGGTGTACCGGGTCTGAGGGTCATCGCCCCCAATACGTTTAGCAATCCAGGCGATTTATTGTCAAAAGCAATTTTTGAAGACAATGATCCGGTTCTATTCATCGAGAATAAATTGCTATATTTGAACACAATACATGACAGTAACCACATATCGGAGTTTGAATTCTTCGAACAAATCCCGGAGCCGAATTTTTACTATCGTTCCAAGGACAAGGGTAAAATCGCGGGTCTTTCGAACAACTACGCTTCAACCTACATGCTTTCACTACGAGATGCTCCTCCACCAGTATTAACAATAGCAGCATACGGGTATATGTCAGAACTAGTATACCAAGCTGCATTAAATCTGGCTTACGAATACGAAGTCTTTACCGAACTGGTCTACCCCACCCAATTATCTCCCTGCGATATGGGAGCGATCCTTTCATCGACCAGCCGCACTGGACGGCTGTTAGTCGTTGAAGAAGGCACACATAATCTGGGATGGGGAGCAGAAGTAATCGCGCTAGCTGCTGAAAATCTTGGTTCTCGCCTGCTAGGCGCACGACGTGTTGCCGCCTTAAATCTGCCGATTCCAGCTAGCGGGCCTCTCGAAGAAGCCGTTCTGCCCGGGATTGAGCATATAATCCAGACAGCTCAAAAGATGGTATAAGAACTTTCGGGTTTCTAAATAAAAATTACCAGGATTGACTGTATTGAACGAAACGCTTGCTGTACTCATTCCTCTACTTAACCCAAATGAGCAAGAAGTTGCAATTGCCGCTCTACATGTTGTCGAAGGACAGCCGGTTGCGAGTGGCGATGTGCTTTGCACCATCGAAACCACGAAATCGGCTGCAGATATTGAATCGGAAAAGGATGGATTCGTGGTTAATCTTCGCTACAAACAGGGAGACACAACTTTAGCCGGGAACATACTCTGCTACCTTGCAGAATCTCCAGCCGGGACTCCTCCAAACGATACGGATGTTGGTATAGAAGCTGGTGCTCTAGATAAAGCTTCCCCAAAATCCCGAAACGATCTTCCAGACGGATTGCGTATCACTAAACCAGCCCTCAGGCTGGCAAACAAACACGGCTTGGCATTAGGCGAACTTCCTAAGAATCGGTTAGTAACGGAAAAATATGTGCATAATATCTTAAAAGGGCGACAACCCACTCACGATCTCTATCACAAGGAGCTGTCCATGGATGAATATTCACTCCCCCCGAAAGTATTTGATTCTCAGGCTATTATCGTTTACGGCGGTGGCGGTCACGGGAAAGCGTTAGTTGATTTACTGCGCGCTATGCGGATTTACCGGATTGTTGGGATCGTGGATGATGGGATAGATTCTGACGAGACCATTATGGGTCTTCCAATCCTCGGTGGGGGAGATATTCTTAGTGAACTACACATAAAAGGTGTGCGTCAGGCTATCAATGCCGTGGGTGGTATTGGAGATATGAGTATACGTACGAAGGTTTTCCAGCAATTAGCTGAAGCCGGTTTCGTCTGCCCTGCAGTGGCACACCCAACCGCATTCGTTGAACCAAGCGTCTCCCTATCAGGTGGTTGTCAAATCTTCTCCCATACATATGTCGGCAGCGAATCGTTTGTGGGTTATGGGGCTATTCTTAATACCGGTGCCATTGTTTCACATGGTTGTATATTGGATGATTATGCAAATATCTCACCCGGAGCGATATTAGCAGGCAATGTTCACATAGGGAAAAGCACGTTGATCGGAATGGGTGTGACCGTCAACCTGGGCGTCACAATCGGTAAAGGGGCGAGGATTGGCAACGGGTCTACAATAAAAACGGACGTGCCGGACAATGGTATTGTACGAGCTGGAACAAGTTGGCCCGACTGAGCCTCATTTCAAGTAATAATAATTCGAATAACGACCTAGAGGAGTATTAATTGTCACCAAAATTCACTATACCAATGTCCTCTCCGGACCTGACGGAAGCTGAGCGCCAGGCTGTATCCGCAGTGCTCCAGACCCCATATCTCAGCATGGGCAAGGAGATAGAGGCGTTTGAAACCGCCTTTTGCACCTTCACAGGCAGCCGTTTTGCAATAGGAGTTAATTCGGGCACTGCTGGTCTACATTTGTGTGTACGTGCGGCAGGAATTACGGAAGGGGATATTGTAATCACGACGCCTTTTTCATTCGTCTCTTCAACAAATGTACTGCTTTTTGAACGAGCTGTTCCGGTTTTTGTGGATGTTGAAGCAACGACCGGCAACATTAACGTTGTTCAGGTGAACCAGGCTGTGAAGGACATAACAAGCGGTGGCACTGCTGCTGAAAATTGGTTACCCCGCAGTATTACATCTAATCGAGCGAGATTAAAAGCCATTCTCGTGGTGGATGTATTCGGACAGCCCTCTGATATGGATCCCATCCTCGAAATCGCCGAGAAATATAATCTAAAAGTGATTGAAGATTCCTGTGAAGCATTGGGAGCTGAGTATAAGGGCAGGAAAGCCGGAATGCTTGGTGACTATGGCGTATTTGGTTTTTACCCCAACAAGCAAATCACCACTGGAGAAGGCGGTGTTATCGTAACGAGTGACAATCAATCAGCCTCCATAATGTTAGCACTGCGAAACCAGGGACGCGCTCCAGGCGACACCTGGCTAGAGCATTCTTATCTGGGGTATAACTACCGGCTAGATGAAATGTCCGCCGCGCTTGGTCGTGTTCAGTTAGCAAGGCTGGATGAGATGCTTAGAAAGCGGTCACGGGTCGCCGCTTGGTATGAGAATAGATTGTTTGAAATTCCCGAGGTTGAGACGCCACAGATCGAAAAATCCACATCTCGCATGAGCTGGTTTGTTTACGTTATTCGTTTGACACCTGCTGTCGACAGGGATTATGTTGTAAACGAACTTGAGAAACGCGGAATTCCTGCCAGACCATATTTCGCCCCCATCCATCTTCAACGCTATATGGTTAAGCAATTCGGTTACAAAGAGGGCGACTACCCTGTTACAGAAGACCTTGGACATCGCAGTCTAGCGCTGCCATTTTCAAGTGTGATGAAAGAGACCCAGGTTGATTTTGTTTGCAGTGCAATCAGGGAAATCATGTATCAAGCAGGGATGTAACTAGATTTGATAAACATATTCCAGGATTTTTTTAACTGACAAAGCCTGGAATTCGTTTGAAATTCGAATTCCAGACTTTTCGCATATCTCAACCACCGATATGCTGGGTTAAGTGGTTTATTTGACCAATATCGATCCTCACAATCAAATTGAAAGCATGCTGCTACTTCAGACGACCAGCAATAACCAACCCGGCGTGATACTGACCGCTGCCTAAATCCTCAACTCCTACCAACACTTTCATACCGGCTTCCAAATCATCTAGACTCTGAACTTGAGTATTACGGCTGCGGAAATGTGTATCCCCTGTTACCGAATATACAAATTGTTTGCCTTTAGGTGTTTCTATAGTGAAAGTAACATTGTCCACGGAAACAACTTCTCCGGTTATTCGCCAATCGTAATTGGGCAGTTGATCCTGTGCTGCGGCTGCAACCATTAACGCTTCAAGCGGTGGCATTTGCTCAGCATTAATCTCTCCACCAGGCTTTTTCACACCAACCATGGCTGACATGTCAGGCTCTAAATCTACTAGAGATTCTATAGAACCTTCACGGCCGCGGAAACGTGTTTCATTGGTCACAATAATCGTCACATCCTTATCACCACGCCGAGTATGCAATGTAAACGTATCCGCTGATGTGTTAACCTCGCTTATTCTGCCAGTCAACTTTGCGACCGGATAGTGTGCTCTAACAGCAAGCGCAAGCAGGTTCCCATCATCCAAGATCTTCACACCTGCCCAGGCAAGCATCCCGTCCTGCAGATCCTCAAGGTTTTCAACTCCGCCAGAATAGCGTGTCTCTTCGTTCACCATGACTATCACTTGATCGCTATTACGCGTCTCCAGTGTAAAAGTTTCTGCACCGGTATCCACATCGCTCACACGACCGCTCACTCCTTCGTGTTCGGAGGGATCAAAATCTTCCGGTAGGATGACCACAAGGCGCCCCTGCATTTCACCACCTTCGTTGCGCACTGCTGTTACCTGCACCCACTGACCGGTTGACAAATCTTCAAACTCAAGTTCAACGTCGTCGAGCCCTCGAAAGATCGTATGCTCATCCACCAGGAACGAACTTTCATCTTCGTTGGGTTTCTGGAGTGTGAATTGATCTTTGGAGATTGACGTCACCTGTCCAACTGTATGTGCACCTTTCCGAGGGCGCCTTCTCAAACTTGGATCTAGAGCAGAAGCTTCATCGCTCACCCACACTCCGACAATCAGAGCCACCAAAGCGGCTAAAACAAAAGGGATGTATATTTTCTTGAACATATTGCTTTACCTCCATGTTAGATTTTCAGGCATCCAGGTTTTCGTTAATATTTTTGATAAGCTTACATTCCAATTATGAAAACACCCGCAGATGCTTATGAGTTTTTTTAGGTTATCAACTGTCCAAAGGATAACCTGAAAGGGTAAACGAGCATGTATCAATTCGTAAAATCCTGGTAAAAACCATGCTTCCACATCCTCCGAGCTGGATAAAAAGAAGAAATCCGGACACTTCTTACCCGGATTTCGTTGAATTTTGAGAAATAGCGACGCAATACTACTATAAGGTCGCTTCAGACCAATTTAATGTATCGTAAGGATAGGATACTTACGACGATTTAATCCATCATTTGTCTTTCAGGAAAACTACTTCTTCCTTACCCGCCAACGTATCTTGAATTCGCTGCATCACAATATCCAAATGGCGCGCCTTGTGGACGAAATCCAGGTCATCCGTGCGGATGGTAAGTGCTGGACATAAATCAAAAATTGCCATCCAATCATCGTAATATGATTCGAGCAACGATAGGTATTCTTCGGTAATACCGCTTTCTATATCGCGTGCCCGTTTCCGGATGCGTTCCATTAATACATTGACAGGCGCTCTCAGGTATATCAGGAGATCAGGCGAGGGGAGATTGGATACGACCAGATCAAAGACTCGCCGGTAGGAGAAATAGTCGCGTTCATTCAAATTCCCCAAATGGTTCAATGCGCGTGCAAATATGTAAGCGTCCTCATAAATACTGCGGTCTAGGATGGCAGATTGGGGAGAGTTTACAATTTCAAGGTACTGATCCGCACGATGACCGAGGAAAAATACTTGTAAATGAAACGACCACGCCTTCATATCAGCATAGAAATCCGGTAAGTATGGGTTCTCGGCTACCGATTCGAAAGCTGTCTGCCAACCCATACGCGCCCCCAACCGCTCTGTGAGGGAAGTTTTACCGGCACCGATATTTCCAGCGACGAGGATCATTCTTTTTGTCATTCTTTTTCTCCGGTCAACATTCGCTGAAACCACAGGCATAACATTTTCGGCATCCCTCTTCGTTGACAACTGCCGCCTGACCACAGTCTGGGCACAAATCCCCGATCTTGAAGGATTGCGATTCTCCAGACCCTTGGGACGATGATAAAGCAATTTCACTTCGCATATTATCACCATTGCCTTGTCCTGGATCATTGTCTTCCCCTATCTCCTCTTGCTCGTATATAGTAGGTGCCTCCAGATATTCAGCAATAACCCTGGCAACACCATCCGGCAGTGAGCGGACTCGGTTGGGACCAAATCCTAATGAGCGTCCACCGCCGATGCCCGATAATTGACGCCAAACTTCCTTTAATCGTTCACCTGGTGGAATCGGAGACGATAGGCGAAGGATGTAGGAAATTAAGCGTCCGATGGCTTCAGATACCGCTGCTGTGTCCGATCCGGCTTTTGCCGTGTTAACGAATACCTCAAAAGGTTGATTGTCCCCATTGATATTGATTGTTATGAAAGCTTTACCAAGCGGCGTGCTGACATTAAAGGTTTGACCCTTTAAACTGCGAGGGCGAGGCTTCTTTATGTCATGAAGTTCTATTAAATCCTCACCTTGTGGGGGTTGACCAGACTCTGCTTGCTGGTTTTTATCTTTGACTGTGGCTTGTGTTTCGAGGACTACTTTTTGGCGTGAACCGGTAACATATACCGTTATCCCTTTACATCCCAACTTCCAAGCCAATTGATAAACCTGTGCAACATCGTTTTCCATTGCGCTGGCAGGAAAGTTGATCGTCTTCGAAAGTGAATTATCTACAAAAGCCTGTAAAGCAGCCTGCATGCGAACTTGTTCCTCTGCGTCAATATCTTGAGAAACCACAAATATGCGTCGGATATGTTCCGGAATTTCTGGGATATCCCGGCACGTGCCTCGTTCCAATACTTGTCCAATAATGTTCTGGCGTGACTCATTTTCGACTCCAGCTTCAACAAGCGCTTTCTCAAAAAGTGGGCTTGAATATCTGAGCTGCAGATCGCGACCGTTATCATCAACGTGACGGTTGTAAGCCAATGCAAAGACTGGCTCGCATCCATAACCCTCACAACCTGCTACAGTTGCGATCGTTCCAGTAGGTGCAACGGTTGTCTGAGCTGCGTTTCTAATGCCGTGCTGTTGGATTCCCTGGACAACTTTTTGCCAGTCTACAGTTGGTCGTCCCCAATCATGTGTGTGCGCCTTCAAAGGACGAGGAGGTTGCCATTTCAAGCTCTGTGGATCGTATATGCTCCCTTGAATTGCAGGAAAGGGACCCCTGGCTTCTGCCAATTCTATACTCGTTAGCATCGCGTGATAGCGGACAAACTCCATCACTTGAGCAGCGAACTCCTGCCCTTCCTCGGACCCATAACGAATCCCAAGGTAGTACATTAAATCCCCAAGACCCATGATGCCTAAGCCAATGCGTCGATTTCGGCGGGCTGCCTCGCGAAGCTGTGGGACAGCAGGAACATATGAGTTTGCTTCTACAACATCGTCTAAAAATATCGAACTCAACCTCACACTGTTCCGCAGTTTAGGCCAGTCCACGGTTCCATCAGGTCCAAAATGTTGAGCAAGGTTGACCGAACCCAGGCAGCAATTTTCATAAGGTCCCAACCATTGCTCCCCGCATGGATTCGTTGCTTCTAATTGGTACAAATGTGGCACCGGATTATCTCTATTAGCAGCGTCCAGGAACAAAACACCAGGCTCACCGTTGTGATATGCTTGCCTGATGATTACTTCAAATAAATCGCGAGCTTTAACTCGCTTATGAATCTTAATAGGGATTCCGGCAGCTTCAGCCTGCTCGAGGTTACCATTAAAACCTATGTACCCCGGATCATTAATATCTGGGAAACGCAAGGACCACATCTCGTCCCCAATCACAGCTTCCATAAACGCGTCAGTTATTCCAACCGAGATATTAAAATTCGTAATCGAATTCTCGTTAACCTTGCAGGTAATAAATTCCTCAATATCAGGGTGATCAACACGCAGTACTGCCATGTTAGCCCCCCTTCTTGTTCCACCCTGAGCAATCTCCCCAAATGCAATATCATAAACTTTAAGAAAACCAACTGGACCAGTTGCGTGTCCAGCGGAGGATTTTACAATTGTGCCATTCGGTCGCAATCTTGAAAACGAAAATCCATTGCCTCCCCCTGTTTGCTGTATCAATGCCGCGTCTCTTAACGTCTGAAAAATCCCAGATGAATCCCGTCCCATGTCATCGTTGACTGGTAAAACGAAACATGCTGCCAGTTGTCCTAATGGTGTCCCGGCACCAGTGAAAGTAGGCGAGTTAGGGAAAAAACGTTTGGTGGTTAGCAGATCATAAAACTGGCGCGCTCTATGCAGGACTTCTTTCTCCCAATTTGATTCATGCACTGCAATATGGTAGGCAACTCTCCAAAACATCTCTTCCACACGCTCAACGGGCTCGCCATCTTTTCCACGTCGAATATAGCGCCGAGCCAGTACATGGCGGGCATTCTCGGACAAGTGAACAGAGTCGAAATTCACTGGTAAAGGAGGAGTAGAAAATAATCCATTTTCATCCGTTTGTATATTAAGATCCTTCAACATTATGCCTTCTCCTCATCCATAACAATATAACCATACGCATAGACCACACCCGCTAAAAATTTTTAATGTAGGGTTGCGATAATGAGATCACCCTTCTAACAAACGATCAATCTCGTTCCTTATCGCTTGTAAATCATCTAGACCCAGATAAACAATTGCGTAGCGAATATAGGCAATTTGATCCAGTTTCTTGAGACCTTCAATAACCATGTCACCCACAACACGCGAGGAAACCTCTGCTCGTCCCATCGCCTGGAGCTTGGCTTCTATTTCGCCAACCTGGCGTTCGATATCAGCAGCAGAAACTGGGCGCTTGGCACAAGCAATCCGAATGCCGTGAATTAATTTATCACGGTCAAAGCTTTCTCGTGTGCCATCTTGTTTAATGACCAAGGGCGTCGCTAAAATTGGACGTTCATACGTGCTGTAGCGTTGACCACAATTCTTACATTCCCGCCGACGGCGAATACCGCCACGTGCATCATGCGACGTATCTACTACTCTCGAACGCTGGTTATTACAATGAGGACAGAGCATACAACCCCAAATATTTTAGAACAAATATACCCGCCACAGGTAGGGGGGTTTTATTAAACAACCCACATCTATGGGTGAAAGGGAGCAAAATTTTAGCACAACAGTGCGATAGTGGCAAGGGATTCGCACCTTAAATTTTTCCTTTTTGTCTATTTGCTCAAGCTTTCGATGAACGATTTTGGTTCTGGATAGGACCGGTGCAACGCACCATACACCACGCTAACACATCAGGTCTGGAGGATCCACCACGAAGACCCGACCTATTAATTATACGCTTCCCCATGTGAATGCAATGTGGGGACAGCCGACCATTCTATTTTTCAACATATGACCATTGCTTAATTTTTGAGCTGCCAACATAATCAGAGCGAGGAGCAATTACACATTTTTCCTAAGATGCGGTCATTCAGATTAAGAGCACCAAATCTGAAGCCAATTGGGATACCATATGCAATCTCGGGATATTACTGTTGACAAGTTCATCAATTACTACATTAACACCTCAAACGCTATCTAATACAGTTGCTACAGAACAGAGTGATCTTTTCGGAGGAATGCTGGAATATCCAGGTCTTCAGTGTTCAATTCGCGCGGTTGAAAACTCTTGATCGCAGAACTTACCGGTTGCGCAGCGCGTGCCCTATCTTCCTCTTTCCCGGCTCTTAACGTATCGTTGACTGGCTTCTCAACGATACGGTGAGGCACACCTTGACGCTCAAAACCCGTTGCTATGACCGTTATACGCACCGAATCTTTCATATTTGGATCGATTACTGCGCCAAAAATAAGGTTGACATCCGGATGGGCTGTTTCTTTAATGATGGAAGCAGCCTGGTTAACATCGAAGAGTGTTAGATCGGGACCTCCTGTCACATTGAACAGGATACCGCGTGCACCATCAATAGTGATGTCCAGCAATTGGCTTGATATTGATTGCTCAGCCGCAACACGTGAGGCATCCTCCCCCTTTGCAATACCAACCGCCATTAACGCGGCGCCACCTTCTGACATAATCGTGCGCACGTCGGCAAAATCCAAGTTTATCAAACCAGGAACTGTGATCAGCTCTGAGATACCTTGGACGCCCTGTCGCAGCACATCATCAGCCATACGAAACGCCTGTTGTAGGTTAGCGCGCTTATCGACAATTTGGAGCAGCCTATCGTTCGGGATTACGATCAAGGTGTCCGCTTGTTCTTTCATCTTATGGATACCCGTTTCTGCCGATTGGATCCTGCGCGAACCCTCAAATGTGAACGGTCTAGTAACCACACCAATGGTCAAGGCACCCACCTCTTTGGCGATTTGGGCGACTACTGCAGTTCCACCAGTGCCTGTGCCGCCACCCATACCGGCTGTAATGAATACCATATCCGAACCTTTGAGCACCTCATACAATTCCTCTGCCGACTCTTCAGTCGCCTTCCGGCCAGTCTCGGGGTCACCCCCCGAACCCAAGCCGCGTGTCAATTTCTCACCTACACGAACGCGCGTTATTGCCTGGGATAACATCAATGCCTGAGCGTCGGTGTTTACAGCCACAAAATCAACACCTTGGAGACCTTCTTCAATCATACGATCGACAGCATTACAGCCTCCGCCACCGACACCCACAACTTTAATGCGGGCAAAGGATTCAATCTGGTTGGGGTGATTCATACTTGTTGTCATATGTTCCTCCTCTTTTATATAATACCTTTTTGATTATTTTTATCTATCAAATATTTTCAGACAATTTATTTACTCTGTTTCACCTTATCTCCAAAGGCAGGTTATTTATCTTGCATAAAAATTGCCAAATGTATTGCTGTCACAATTTAGGGGAGCAAACGTTTTATCCAGATTTTCGCAAACTCCCAATCAATACGGTTTCCATTTATTCCATGACGATACCTTGGTCGCTCGTTTTGAGGCACTACTTCACCCATCAGAACCGCCCAACGCAACAATCCTACGCTGGTTGTGAAAGCTGGCGAAAACAGACTATCCGTCATACCAACCAGATCCTTTGGTTGTGCGATTCGCACCGGAAGCCCCATGACCTTACTGGCTACTGATCTGATGCCAGGTAACGCACTAGAGCCACCGGTGAGCACCATACCGGCCGGGAAAAGACCATCATATCCGGAACGCTTGATTTCCTGTACAACCATGCTGAAGATCTCTTCGACGCGGGCGTTAATGATATGGGCGAGTTCCCGATGACCAATCTGGATCGACTGCTGATCCCCGAACGTTCGGACGGGGATATATTGATTAGCATCTACTTCGTTCTCCAATGAATTCCCATGTCCCAGCTTTATCTCCTCAGCTAACGACATCGGCAATCGCATTCCCTGTGCTATATCAGAAGTAATATGATTTCCCCCGACTGCTAGAACGGCTGTATGCCAGACATCCCCATCCACATAAACAGCTAGGTCGGTAGTACCGCCACCCACATCACAGATTACTGCGCCCATTTGCCGCTCAGTCTCTGTTAGTGCATCCTCGGCAGCAGCCAGCGGATTGAGTACAAATTGTGAAACTTCAACACCCGTCTCTTGGATACATTGACGCAAATTTTCAACACTTGCGGCACTCGAAGTAATAATATGGGTTTCTACTTCCAGACGATATGCATGCATCCCGATTGGCGTGCGAATGCCATCTTGTCCATCAAGCTTAAAGCCTCTTTGAATTACATGAACGACCTCATGATTGTGTGGGACGGATATTGCTCGAGCCGAATCTACAGCCCTAGCGACGTCATCACGCTGAACCACCCCTCGAGCGACCCCGACGGCTCCTGCGTTATTGACTGATGATACACCTGACCCAGCCAGACCGACCAATGCTGATGTGATTTCAAGCCCAGAGGACCGTTCAGCCTTATCAACCGAGCGGGTAATTGCCCTAGCGGCGGCATCAAGATCAACAACTACACCCTTTCGTAGTCCTTGCGACGGCTCAATCCCAACTCCGAGAATACGCATCTGTCCTGGAGCCTCTACCTGGGCAACCAGAGTGCATATCTTCGTTGTACCTACATCTATCCCGACTAAGACTTGATCATCCATTGTTGATCTCTCATATCATTCTTCACTCCTCCAGACGATAGTACGGAGCATGAACATACTCCACACTGATCATCGCCGGTTTAGTATCTTCTG
>CBFDCK010000008.1:0-50313 GCA_965603285.1 uncultured bacterium | reverse complement strand
CTGTATGGATTTTGTCTAGATACCAGGTTTCAAGAATCACTGAAGACCCATTATCCAGTGCATCGTTTAAATAATCAAAAAACTCTCCTGAAATGCTCCCTTTATACTCGGAAGCAAGGATGATTAAATCCCATGGTTTACCATCCGGTGCACCAGAGTAAAATTCGGCTTTCAGTTTTCCTTTGGCGCTGCCAACATCTGTATAATTGAGACCCATTCTTTCTAATGTGTCACGGTAATAACGCAGGACATTGGGGTCATTGACCATATCTTCAAAGAGAAGGATATTGGCTGAAGCCAACATTGTTGACATGTCAATTGTTGCAGTAGGGGCTGCTTGTTCGGTGGGAACCTGAGCGGCAGCCGTTTCCGTTTGTTCTGCATCTTGTGTAGTTTTAGAATCCAGGGTTGCCTGCGAAATCTCGGACACTTCTCCAGCTTGCTGAGCGGTTTGAGTGGCGTCTTGGGATAGCTTATCCAGAGCAGCCTGGGCCTGCATCGTCCCATCTTGATCCTCTGTTGGTTCGATGATTACCTGTTCAGCCTGTCTGGCTGTAATAGTCTGCTGAATGGACAACGCAGTTTGGGTTTCTATGTTCGCCTCGCCACCAGGGATCGTTATACTGCAGCTTATGCTCAATACGATCAGTAACAATCCCAGAAAATAAAATGTCCATCTGCCCGCAGGATGGGCGCGCAAGAAACGATCAGGATGAAGTCTCATATTGTCCCTCATTATGCAGTTACTATGGGTTCAGATGTTTTGCCTTGAGAGTATTATAGATGTAATTTTCCCATAAAGGCACCGATTCTTCCATCGCGTAATCGTGAGAACTGAAAGTCTGGATGATGAACTTACCGTCATTGCACACTGCCAGGGTTCCATGAGAATTCTTCTCAGTTGCGATGGTGCCCAAAAGAAGCTCGGCGTCATCCTTTTTGCCGGATACTTTTATGAAGTCTCCCAAGTCACCGAACCAAAACGCAGCGACGTTGGTGTAACGGAATCCGCTGTTTGGCTCGTTTAAGATGGGATGATCGCTTTTACCAGGCAGGGGCCATTGGAGTAAATCATTCACAGTACCGGTTTTATTCACATAGTTCTTTTCGAATTCAACCCCGCATCTGGAGAGGGTCTTTGAAATTTCACCTCTAGATATCCGATCCATATACCAGATCTCCAAAATAACAGCGGACCCATTATCTAAAGCCTGGTTGATGTATGTGAAATATTCACCTGAAACATTGGATCTGACTTCAAGGGCGATGATGACCAGATCCCAATTTCCACCGAGAAGATCAGATTTAAGCCAACCCTTGGCACTGCCGTCGTCCTTATAATCGAGCCCCATATTGTCAAGGGCGTCCTTTACATAGCGCCTGACCTGTGGAAAATTCACCATATCTTCAAAAAGCAAGATTTTTGCGTTATCTTTAAAGGTTTCGAAATCCTCAGCGGGTGGTGCGGTTTCTTCTGTTGTAGAGACATCGGGTGGTTGAGTTTCTTGAGGTTCGGGTTGGGCTGCTTGCGCAGCGGCAACTGCGATTTCTGTTGCTTGCATAGCTTGTTGAGCTAAGAGAATTTGAGCCGCCAGCTCTGTTTGTGTAGCTTGCAAACTAAGATCAACCTGTTGACCTTGTTGAGACATGTAATCCTGAGTAGCCTTCTGGGCCATCATGGTCTGTTGGATTCCTAACTCCATTTGAGTCTGTTGGAGTGGAGTAAGATCCGATGATGTTGGAATAAGACTACAACTCATTAGCATCATGATCATAAGAATCGTGAGGCTTGGAATAAAAACACGCTGCATTTTAAAATTCTTCTTCTTGATTTGGGTATTATTTTTCATCTCACTGCCTCCCTTAAACGTTTGTAAAAACTGACCAATTTTTGAATGGCTAGCATCTGCAGATAACTTATCAGCGCCTTAGTGATATCTTCAGATAAACCCTACCGATGTTATTATATATCAAAATTGCTTGCGAGAAAAGGTTAAAATGAGATTAAAAATATCCAGAGTAAAGGCATCAAATATTAAAGGTATTCAACAGAGGAGTTTGATTCATCACTTGTTTGATCTAACCGGGCTCACGATTTCTACACGAAATGTACAGGAGGGAATACCCCGTTCATTGGTTGTCAGTTTTGAAATTTGAGTTACAGGAGCACCAAGCAACCCCTCTATTAAATAACCATCCAGCGAACATAGTTCCGGGTGTTCCGGGAGAATATCTGCATACGGGCAGTAGCCGAGCATAATGCGTGGAGCATCGGAATGGGCTTCCCAACGGGCGCGGTAGTTGAGTTTATTCAAATACTCTATAGTGTAATGTAACCTTTTTACGTAATGTTTACCCGATGTGCTCGTAAGTCGCTTTCCAGCCCTCCTGTAAATATGTCTGTCTACCAGCCTGTAGGCTACGTTGTGCAGAATATCCTCAGCGTTTATCTCTGAGGATTGATTTAATTCATTTAGTAGAGCACCTGCTAATTTGTCAAGGTTGTGCCCCATCGATTGCCGTGAGATACGGAAAAGTTTTGCTGGTCGACCCTTCCCTTGTGTTCGCCGTGATCCAACCACTTCAACCATCCCTTGGTTTTGAAGGATGGTGAGATGGTGGCGTACGTTAGCTTCGGTCATGTTTAACGCTCTGCTGATTTCAGCAGTTACCACGATGTGATGATTCTTAATATAATCAAAAAGTTGTTGCCGGGAAGTTTTCACAGTGTGATTATAATTGATAATTCTAAATACGCAAATATATATTTGCGTTAATAGCGATTGACTGAGTTTCAATGCGCGGTATAATTGGCGCTGTATGTATACCTGGGAAGATATGTATGCAGTTGCTAGATTGCTTCAGAAGCGCTATCCAAATACCAATTTCGAAGATGTATCTTTGGATACAATCTATCGATGGATGCTTCAATTTCCGGAATTCAGCGATGGTCCGGCGCGTGCAAACGAAGAGATTTTGTATGCGATCTTTCACGAATAGTTTGAGGAGGTTTATCCTGTATGAGTGATATGAAGCAGGAAAACATTAATTCGACAAAATATGATATTCCACCGGAGATTGAGGGGCAGGTAACCATTACGACTCTGGATAAGATTTATAACTGGGGTCGTCGTTCATCACTGTGGCCTATCATGTTTGGTCTCGCCTGTTGTGCCATTGAAATGATATGTACGGCTGCCAGTCGGTACGATTTTTCACGGTTTGGAATGGAAGTAATGCGCCCCAGTCCACGACAAGCCGATATGATGATCGTTTCCGGCACTGTAACGAAGAAAATGGTCCCTCAGATCGTCCGGCTATACAATCAGATGCCTGAGCCCAAATATGTTGTCGCAATGGGAGCCTGCGCATCGGGTGGAGGACCCTTTAAAGAAGGATACAACGTTGTCTCAGGGATTGACAAGTACATTCCTGTAGATGTATACATTCCCGGATGCCCGCCTACACCTCAAGCGTTGTTGCACGGTCTTATTTCATTACAGCGCAAGATTGATACTCAATCCATCAAGGAAGTTCACTGGTACAAAAAAGAGCCTATCGAGGCAATCCCCATTCCTATTCTCGGTCCGGATATTATTGATCCTCGCGAGATTGAGTTGATACAAGGATACACACAGAAAAAATTTGTAAAACTTGATCAGACCGAGTCGCCATCTGTTGGGGAAGGACCGTAGGGTGATGATAATGAGCGAACAAAGTACTGCACCTGTTGTTAATGTCCTCCTGGATGATGATCTTGCAACCCGTTTCCCGGAGTATGTAAGTCCAGATACTCGAAAGGGATACGAAGGGTATATTGTTAGCGCAGATAAACTTCTCGATGTGGCAACAGCTCTGCGGAATGAAATGGGATACGATTACCTGTCCTCTGTCACGGGTGTGGATTACCTACCAGAAGGGATTTTGGAAGTTGTTTATCATGCATTCAAATCCACTGGTGGTTCGGGATTGGTCTTTAAAGTGCAGGTGCCGCGTATAAATCCTGTTGTTCCATCCCTGGTACCAGTTTATCCGGGGGCAGATTTCCAAGAAAGAGAGATCTGGGACCTGCTAGGGATTCGATTTACAGGTCATCCAGATCTTCGTCGAATATTGATGTGGGAAGGATTCTCTGGTCATCCTCTACGTAAGGATTGGAGCGAACCCTATTTTGAAGAAGTGGGAAAACCGTTCAAGAGTCGCTGGCCAGAGGGGCTAGTACAGCGGGCTGAGGATGAGATCCCATTCGCTAAAAATGTTGATTATCCGGGAGGATTTAACCCCGAGACCTGGGTACCAGATAAAGATGCTCTGTTGTATTCGAGCCTAGCCAGAGCCAAAATCCACGCTGAAAGCAGTGAAATTAAAACCGATACCGTAGTGGTGAATATGGGACCACAGCACCCATCAACGCACGGAGTTTTTCGGATTGTTGTTGAGCTTGACGGGGAAACGATTTTGTCTCTGAAGCCAGTTATGGGTTATCTGCACCGCTGCCACGAAAAGATTGGCGAACGAAACACCTTCCTCCAGAATATGCCGTTCACTGATCGCTTGGATTACCTTTCATCAATGAGTAACAACTTTGGCTACGCTCTGGCTGTGGAAAAACTGATGGGTATTTTACCTCCCGAACGGGCTGAGTATTTGCGTGTGATCATGGCTGAACTGACACGTATAAGCAATCACGTTTTCGCGATTGGTATGTTTCTTAATGATTTGGGCGCCTTTTTCACTCCATCTTTGTACGCACTCGAGGAGCGGGAGCTGATCCTTGATGTCTTTGAGGCAGTTAGTGGATCGCGCATGATGTGCAATTATTTCCGGTTTGGCGGTGTTGTACGTGATTTACCAGAAGGAGTTCTCGAAAAGATACGTGGTTTGGTTTTTGAAAGATTGCCGCGCAGGATCGACGAATTAGATCTTTTTTTGACTGAAAATGAAATCATCCGATCTCGCTCTGAAGGTATAGGGGTTCTTACACCAGAACAGGCAATTGCCTACTCGGCTGCCGGGCCTGTACTGCGTGCATCGGGAGTTCCCTATGATGTACGCCGAGCTGACCCGTATAGTATCTATAATCGGTTCGATTTCGATGTGGCTGTGCGATATCATGGAGACACATATGATCGCTATCTCATCCGGATTGATGAAATCCGTCAGAGCTTACGCATACTACAACAGGCGGTGAATGATATCCCCATTGGACCTATCCAGGAAGGAAAACCACAATACCAGGTGCGCGTTCCAGCAGGTGAAGCTTACGGACGGGTTGAGGGTCCGAAAGGCGAGTTAGGTTTTTACATTGTCTCAAATGGGAAGCCAAATCCATGGCGTTATCATGTACGCGCTCCTTCGTTTATTAATTTGACTCCTTACGAAAAGATGTGTGTGGGCGACAAGGTTGCAGATGTTGTTGCAATACTGGGGTCAATCGATATCGTTTTGGGTGAGACCGACCGATAGAAAAAAACAGCCGCGGAGTTTAATGATGGATGGACAAGGTATAGTAAAAGGATTGGGTGTTACTCTTAAGCGTTTCGTAGACACATATATTGAAGATATAAAGTGGTTTGGTAAGCGATATTACACTGAAGAAGGGATCGAGCGGCGAATGAGCAGTGATACCCGCGGTGTATTTACAATTCAGTATCCTGAAGAGAAGCTACCTGTGCCAGAGGAATTTCGTTTTATCCCATTTCTCATTTATGAAGAGGGAGAAAATGGAGAAAAGAATCTACGCTGTACTTCATGCGGCATTTGCGCAAAAGTCTGCCCAACTCAGTGTATATGGATCGTTCGAACTAATGATCCGCAGACCGGTCGACCGGTACCAGAGCCAAAGGAATTTAACATTGACGTGGACATCTGTATGAACTGTGGTTTCTGCGCTGAATATTGTCCCTTTGATGCTATTAAGATGGATCATGATTACGAGCTGTCTGTCTATGAGCGTTACTCAAAGAATATATATGATTTAGACCGATTATTAAAACCAGTATCGTATTATACTGAGATCAGACCAACCAATTACACTCGTGAAGAGCAAGCTCGAGTGGAGGCAGCAGCTGCCAAAGCCGCCCGAAAAGCTAAAGCCGGTTCGCGGAAACGAACAGTCGATACATGATAATAGGTAGAGAGTGATAATATTCTTTTAAGGAAAAAAAGGTTGATATGGAAAAAGAAATGAAAATTAATGAAGAAACAGTCCTGGCTGCCCTGGGTAGAGTTCAAGATCCGGAATTACTTAAGGACCTTGTAACATTAAACATGATCCAAGACCTGAAGGTTGAAGGAAATAGAGTCGGTTTTACAATCATGCTGACCACTCCTGCATGTCCAATGAAGGATCAGATTGAGCGCGAAGCCAAAGAGGCAGTGCATTCAATCCCTGGAGTTAATGAGGTAACAATAAAGATGGATTCAAGTGTTCCCAGCGATGGAAAAGCACGTGGATTACTTCAACTTCCGATAAGAAATGCGGTTGCGATTGCATCAGGCAAAGGTGGTGTAGGAAAAAGTACGATTGCAGTCAACATAGCAGTCCTCCTGGCTCAAAGCGGTGCCAGGGTTGGTTTGCTGGATGCAGATATTTACGGTCCGAATATTCCTACTATGATGGGCGTTGATCACCTGCCGGCACCGAAAGACAGTAAATTGGTACCGGCTGAGGCTTATGGTGTCAAAATTATGTCCATTGGTTTCTTGGTGAAGCCGGATCAGCCATTGATCTGGCGAGGCCCTATGCTGCATTCTGCAATCCGCCAGTTCCTTACAGATGTAAACTGGGGAGAACTTGATTATCTCATCGTTGACCTGCCTCCTGG
The DNA here is from genome assembly GCA_965603285.1 of uncultured bacterium. GTDB lineage: Bacteria > Chloroflexota > Anaerolineae > Anaerolineales > UBA4823 > JAUWPO01. Next base: position 43,486 of record CBFDCK010000008.1, on the reverse strand, counting down.
CACAGGTGATGCGCCATTGAGTCTCGCCCAATCATTGCCTTTATCCGGCGGAGTGATTGTCACACTACCTCAACAGGTGTCAATTGATGATGCCCGTAGAGGTCTGGAGATGTTCCGTCAGTTGGATGTACATATTTTCGGAGTGGTAGAAAATATGAGTTACCTTGAATTACCCGATGGTGAGCGCTTGGATGTTTTCGGTAGTGGGGGTGGAGACCGTTTGGCTCAAGAATCAGGGGTGCCATTCATTGGGGCGGTTCCACTGGATCCGAAAGTACGTGAAGGTGGAGATGATGGAAAACCTGTAGTTCTAACTGATCCCGACTCCCCAGTTTCACTTTCATTGCTGTCAATTACTGAAGACTTGGCAGCCAAGATCAGTGTGGCAGCAGTACAACAAAGTGATATTGTCCCGATAAATCTGGTTGGATGAACTTCTAATTGGGTTGAAAACAACATGAGATTTTTAAATGGTGAATAATCGTATGGAACCTTACATAGTTGGAATTCGGTTTCAAAAGGTAAGTAAGATATATAATTTTGATGCTAGTGATTTTCGAGATTTAGATGTTGGAGATTTTGCAGTTGTTGAGACGAGTCGGGGGCGACAATTAGGCGAAGTGGTAACAATCATCGAAAATCCAATTTCGACTCCTAAAGGTACTTGGAAACCGATCCATCATATAGCTACACCTCGAGATTTATTATTGCGCCAGGTTTGGCAGAAAAAAGAACTCGAGGCTTTAATTGAATGTCGTGCAAAGGCATCTGAGATTGGTATTAAAGGGGTGAAGTTTGTGGCGGCTGAATATGCCTTCGATGGAACAAGACTTTCTTTCATGTATAGTACAAAAGTGGATGGTAAAGTTGATATACGCAGACTGCGAAACGCGATGAAGCGTACCTATCCACAAACCCGAATAGGTTTTCGACAAATCGGACCACGTGACGCTGCGAGATTAATCGGGGGAATGGGGGCTTGCGGTCTTGAGAAGCGTTGCTGTTCTATGTTTCTAAAAGAATTTGGCCCAATTTCCATAAAAATGGCAAAGGCACAAGCAGTATCATTATCTCCAACTGAGATAACGGGGATGTGTGGTCGATTGCGATGCTGTCTTGTATATGAGTACCAGCAGTATGTAGACGCCCGAAAAAAACTTCCCCGGCGAAAAACCAAGGTTGACACACCTCTCGGCGTTGGAACCGTAATTGATATTAATCCTCTTAAGGAAACCGTCGTTGTGGAACTAGAATCCGGAAACCGCCAGGAATTTCCCCATCAAGATATTCACCCTTGGGAGGAATTTAAGGCATTACAGAAAAAGGCTAGTGAACCGTGTTCAAATCATAAAGAGGGTTCTGGAAAATGCAGCAGCCCATCTACACGGAATCAAAATAAATCTCGCGGTAGACAGACTTATAGGAAAAAACGGAAGAAGAAATAACAGCATCAATTACAAATGAATGGGAGTGTATATGACGTCTCACCAAATCATTGAACGGTTTGATCAAAGATCCAATGCAGAACAAAAAGTTAATGATTTCTCGATTACTGTTGGCACTGTAAACGGTTCAGGAAGTCAGACCTCCAACTTGACATTATTACGAGCATTATTCAGAATGGGCATACCTGTCTCTGGTAAAAATATATTCCCTTCCAATATTCAAGGATTGCCGACCTGGTATACAATCCGGGTAAGTAAAGATGGATATCTGGCTCGGCGAGATGAGCATGACATTGTTGTCGCTATGAATCCGGAGACGTTTAATAAGGACTTAGCGGATGTAGTACCGGGCGGGGCGTTTTTGTATGCCGATCACATTAAGATGCCTGTTGATCGTGACGATGTAGTAGTCTACCCGATGCCCGTAAAGAGATTCGCTAGAGAATCTGGTGCCCCTCCAAAATTGCGCGATTACATCGCTAACATGGTTTACGTGGGAATACTAGCGCAACTATTGGGGATAGATCTTGAGAAGATACTTAAGGCATTAGAATTTCACTTCAAGGGGAGAGCGAAACCAGTTGATATGAATTACTCAGTAGTCAATACTTCCTACGAGTGGGCTGCTGTACACTATGAAAAAACGGATCCATACAGTGTTGAATTGATGAATGCGACCGAAGGCAACATCATGGCTGATGGAAATACTGCCGCAGCACTGGGCGCCATCTATGGTGGGGTGCAGTTCGTATCTTGGTATCCCATTACACCTGCCACCAGTGTGCCGCAATCACTACAAAATTATTTACCGATGCTGCGGAAAGACCCGGTTGAGAAGGATAAAAATACGTTCGCTGTTATTCAAGCAGAAGATGAACTTGCTGCTATTGGCATGGCTATCGGCGCTGGATGGTCAGGATTAAGAGCTATGACAGCCACTTCCGGTCCGGGTTTGAGCTTGATGGCGGAATACGCAGGACTTGCATATTTTGCAGAAGTTCCTATAGTTGTTTGGGACGTGCAAAGAGCAGGACCCAGCACTGGTCTGCCAACCCGTACTGCACAATGCGATCTAACTTTTGCTTATTTCTTGGGACATGGAGACACTCAACAGATCATTTTGCTGCCCGGATCGATTAATGAATGTTTCGAGTTTGGCTGGAGAGCTTTCGATATAGCTGAGCAGATGCAGGCGCCAGTGTTCGTGCTCTCTGATCTGGATTTTGGGATGAATCAATGGATGGCGCATCCTTATGAATATCCGGATGAGCCAATAAACCGTGGGAAAGTATTATGGGAGCAGGACTTAGAAGAGATACAAGGAGAATGGGCGCGTTATGGAGACATCGACGGAGACGGGATACCTTACCGCACAGTTCCTGGGAACCGTCATCCTAAAGCACCATATTTCGCACGCGGTACGGGTCATAATGAAATAGCTCGTTATTCGGAAGACCCATTAGACTACCTAAAACTACTCACACGGTTAAAGCACAAATTTTACACTGCCAGAAAGTACGTACCCCCTCCAGTAATTGACCTTATGGAAGGGGCAGATATCGGTATTATTGCATTTGGTTCTACGGATCCAGCAATTGTTGAAGCGCGTGATCAGATGGCGTCGAAAGGCATCGAGACCGATTACTTACGTGTTAGGGCGATCCCGTTTTCGATAGAAGTAAGCGAGTTCATAGAGCGGCATGATCGCACCTATATCATAGAAATGAACCGGGATGGTCAACTTCACCAATTGTTGACTTTAGAATACCCAGAGATGGCGCTGAACCTGGTTTCTATCGCATATTCGGATGGTTTGCCATTAACAACCAGATTCATCGAATCTTCAATTGCCGAAAACGAGGTGGTATAGAATGGCGGATAAAATAAATTCATCGAGAGTACAGGTTAATTTGATTGGCTTAAATAAATCAGATTATCGCGGCAACCCTTCAACGCTGTGCCAGGGTTGTGGGCATAACTCGATTTCGAGCCAGATTGTCGCAGCCTGTTATGAATTAAATATCCAACCAGAAGATATCGTCAAGTTCAGTGGTATTGGCTGCTCCGGCAAGAGCTTAACCTATTTCTTGAGCCGTTCTTTTGGTTTCAACGGATTGCATGGTCGCATGCCTTCATTAGCAACAGGTTCATTATTCGCCGATCATACGCTGATAGGAATTGGAGTGAGTGGTGATGGTGATACCGCAAGTATCGGGTTGGGACAATTTAAACATACAGTCCGGCGAAATTTACGTTTGGTATATATCGTTGAGAATAATGGGGTTTACGGTTTAACGAAAGGTCAATTCTCTGCAACAGCGGAAGAAGGTTTGTACTTAAAAAGCCAGGGTACTAATCCATATATGCCGGTTGATATCGCCTGGGAAGCATTACTTGGTCATGCTACTTTTGTCGCCCGTTCATTCGCGGGTGACCCAAAACAAGTGAAAGAACTCATTAAATCAGCCATCCATCATGATGGCATTGCACTATTGGATGTTATCAGTCCTTGTGTCACTTTCAACAATAGTGACGCAGCTGTTCATTCCTATCATTGGGGGAAACAACATGAGGTTGCGCTTCATGAATTATCGTATGTACCTCCAGCGGAAGAAATAATTGTAGAGTACGGTCCTGGTGAAGTAGTTGAAGTTTCCATGCATGACGGTTCGAAGATTGCACTCCACAAATTAGAACGCGATTACGACCCAACGGATCGAGCCGAAGCAATACGCATCCTGGAGGAAGCAAATCGAACTAATTGCCTAATTACAGGATTGATTTACATTGATCCTTATCAAACTTCATTACAGGATAAATACAACCTTACGGAAATCCCCTTAAATCGGTTAGATGAAGACCGTATTCGACCTCCACGCGAATCCATCCAAAAAGTGAACGAATTGATGTTTTAACGTTTTTAAATGCGTCATGGGGACGGTTTTAAGAAGCCGTCCTCATATATTTAATCTTCTACTACAAGCGATTTAACCAACCTATAAATAAAAGTATCGCTATTGGACATTATAATTTCATTGGTTTTTGCTCTTTGTGAAGAAAATCTCAATGAAAGTAGTTCGATGGTATAATCTCGCGCGATGTTTTTATAATTTTAAGTGGGTAAATACCATTAACCACATTTTAATTGATACCGAAAATATCTGAAGTAATATTCACTAGTTGAGGATCCTTAGTTGGCATTTAATCCACTAAACTGGCTGCTAGGTTTCTTTTCCCTAGACATTGGCATTGATCTTGGTACAGCCAACACAATGGTCTTTGTCCGCGGAAAGGGAATTACGATCAGTGAACCCTCTTGGGTTGCGATCGATAAAAGGACGCGCCAACCTTTAGCGATTGGAGTTGAGGCGAAGGAAATGGTAGGAAGAACTCCAGCCAATGTAATTGCTATCCGTCCCTTGAGGGACGGTGTGATCTCAGAGTTTGAAATAACTCAGGCGATGTTGGAATATTTTATTGGTAAAGCTCATGAACAAAGTATCGTACCAGTTCCGCGCCCGCGTGTAATCGTGGGAATACCTTCTGGAGTGACCGAGGTTGAAAAACGGGCTGTCTACGACGCATCCATGTCGGCTGGAGCCCGCGAAGTTGGTTTGATCGAGGAGCCTGTGGCAGCTGCCTTAGGTGCAGGTTTACCAATTTCAGAAGTTCGTGGGAGCATGATTGTTGATATCGGCGGTGGAACATCAGAGGTTGCCGTCATGTCAATGGGAGGTGTCGTTATATCTCGTTCATTGCGTGTTGCAGGTGACGAGATGGACCTGGATATTGTCCAGTATATGCGGAATAAATACAATTTACTGGTTGGTGAAAGGATGGCGGAGCAGGTGAAAATAAATATAGGTTCAGCTTACCACTTGCCCGAAGAGAAGACGATGCTATTTCGTGGGCGCAATTTGGTGACCGGGCTTCCAGAAGCCGTTGAGGTGTCATCGGTTGAAATCCGAGAGGCGATATCAGGTTCGGTGCAAACTATTATTGATACGATTAAGGATGCACTTGATGAAGTACCTCCCGAAATTATTGCGGATTTAATGGACATTGGAGTCTGTTTAGCCGGCGGCGGGTCCCAATTACAAGCACTGGATAGGCGTTTGATGGACGAACTGCGAATCCGGGTTTGGGTAGCTGAAGATCCTATGAGTTGCGTTGCTCGCGGTGCCGGAATGATCTTAGATGAATATGATACATTAAGGCATATGCTCGTCGGATTGGAGCGTGGAAGCACTCGCCACGAATAATGAACACGACTCCCGTTCGCCCTGTTCAGACAATCATATTTGCACTGTTAGTGATTGGTCTTATCGCCCTCGCTCTGGGTGGATATCTCACACCGCTTTCGAGGTTGGTCCTTAATCCAGTAGTAAGTGCTCAAACGTGGCTTTCTGTACGCTTTCAGGCTTTACAGAATACAATTGCTGCCCCTCAAGATTTGGCACGTTTACGGCAGCGGAATTCGGAAATGGAAGCTGAAGTGTCACGTATGCAAACCGAGATTATTGTACTCAAACAGCAAATTTCTGAGACAAGAGTTCTTTCCGCTTTGGTGGATTTTGCACGCGTCCAACCCGAAAATCGCTACCTGGCTGCAACAGTAATTGGTCGAGATCCCAGCCCCTTTTTAGAATATGTCATCATCAATCGTGGTTCAGATGATGGATTGCGGCGTGGCATGCCGGTTGTTACCCAACAAGGACTTGTAGGGCGTATTGCAGCCGTTACTGCTGATGCGGCTCGGGTGCAATTGATCACTGACCCTGCTTCTACTATCAATGTGAAATTAGAACCTTCAGGAGCGCAAGCTGTAATTCGCGGAGAAGTGAGTGGAGAAATTTCTCTGGCTATGATCCCCCAATCTGCACCAGTGGAAATTGGTGACCTGATTTTAACCTCTGGACTTGGTGGAAATTATCCCACAAATATTCTCGTTGGTCAGGTAACCGGTGTACGACGACGTGAGACCGACTTATTCCAAAGTGCTTCAGTCCAACCAGTTGTGGACTTTAATCAATTGGAGATTGTGTTGATAATTACAAACTTCCGTCCAGTCGATATATCCCCGTTGGTGCCTACTCCCAGTGCGCCTTAAAGAAAACCCTAGAATAATCGCCTGGAAAAAGAAAGATGGAATTGTTAATACAGATTGCACAAGTTCAGAATTTAGGTATTAATCGTTATGGCAATATGGATCGCAATACCAATTTTAGGAATCCTTCTGATTTTACAAACCGTTGTAGCCAGCCAAATTACATTAATTCACGGCACAACCGATTTGGTCATGATTGCTGTGATTGCATGGTCTTTACAAAAACGTGTGCGAACGGCATGGCAGTGGGGTATAATCGGCGGGTTTATGGTCGGTATCGTATCAGCTTTGCCGTTTGTGGTGCCATTAATCAGTTATCTGATTGTTGTTTTTCTGGCACATAAGCTTCGACAGCGTGTATGGCATATTCCTATCTTTGCAATGTTTGTAACCACATTCTTGGGAACATTGATTTCACAGGCGATTGCTGTAATATCATTGCGCTTCTTGGGAACGGCATTACCTTTACGGGAAGTGGTATTATTAATCACGCTTCCAAGCTTAATTCTAAACTTATTACTAGCCGCTCCCGCATATTTTTTATTTGGTGATCTGGCGAAATGGGTCTATCCAGAAGAGTTGCAAGTATAAAAATGCCGGGATTCTTGGGTCCATAGTTGAGTATTGTTGGGAAATTGATGAATAATACATCTTCGTTACAGAATTTATTAAAACCATGGCGTATTGTGGCTTTTATGGTGGCGTTAGGTCTGGTTTTTTTGATCTTCTCTGTACGCTTATTGTCTCTGCAAGTCTTACAAGCTGATAGTTGGGTAGCAAAAGCTGAAGACAACAGCACGAAGGAGTTTAATCTACCGTCTTTGCGTGGGATAATTCTAGACCGCAATGACGTCATCCTAGCACGGAATGTACCATCATACAATGTAGTGATTACCGCAGCGAACTTGCCAGATGATGAAGGAGCGCTTCAAGAGATATTTCGGGAAATGTCTTCTTTGATTGGCATTCCGGTCCATAAAGGTGAATTGAGTCCGGAAAATCCTTATGTCCCGTGTATTTCAGACCATGGTATCGCTCAAGTAGCCGAATATGGCGAATCTGCTACTCCATTTGAACCAGTACAGGTTAAATGTGACATCGACGAACAGCTTGCAATGGTTGTTCAGGAGAAATCGGTAGACTGGCCGGGAGTCGGGATTGAAATACAACCCTTGAGAGAATACCCGACTGGTTCGTTGACAGCTTCAATAGTCGGTTTTTTGGGTCCGATACCAGCCAATCAGGAAGAGTTCTATGTAGAAAAGGGATTTGTGCCAGCTCGAGATAAGGTTGGTTATGCAGGATTGGAATTGCAACACCAGGATTTATTGGCAGGTAGAAATGGACGAAGGGTCGAACAAGTGGATGTTGGTGGGCAGGTCTTAGGTGATCTTGAGCCTCCCATTGATCCTGAACCGGGTCTCAGTCTGCGGTTAACTATCGATTCACGCCTTCAGCAAGCGACAGAAACGATCCTTAAGACCGAAATGGATGACTGGAATAATTATTTCGGTGATATCCGTTACACGAGCGGCGTGGTCATAGCAATTAATCCCAAGACCGGCGAAATATTGTCGATGGTATCTTACCCATCGTATGACAACTCGCGCATGTCTCGTTTTATACCTGCATATTATTATAATCAACTGATTAGTGATCCATCAAATCCACTTCTGAATCACGCTGTCGGTGATGTGTTACCGGCGGGTTCAGTTTTTAAATTGGTTACAGGCGTTGGTGCCCTAAATGAAGGCGTAGTTACTCCGGATCAAATTGTGGAAACACCGCCGAAGCTCATTGTGACCGAGAAATATTACGCTAACGATCCAGGGAAAGCGCGTGAATTTATTGACTGGAATAAAGCTGGGTTTGGACATCTGGATTTCGTACATGGGTTGGCGAATTCAAGTAATGTATATTTTTATAAGCTCGGTGGGGGATATAAAAATGAAATACCTGACGGGGGACTGGGGATTTGTAGACTTGGAACATATGCAGCGGCTTTAGGTTACGGAGATGCGCCAGGTATTGGTCTACCCGATGAGCAGAATGGTTTGATTCCTGATCCGACATGGAAACGCATCAATCATGCTGAGAGCTGGTCATCAGGAGATACGTATATTGCCAGCGTTGGACAAGGGTATGTATTATCTACTCCCTTACAGGTATTGCTCTCTGCGGCAATTATTGCCAATGACGGAAAATTTATGCAGCCAACGCTTGTGCGTGATGCCTTGGATAGCGAAGGGAATATTGTACAGTCTTTTGAACCGGTCCTTAAATGGGATATTACGACAGATCCCATTATTCAGGAATACGGAGAAACTACGATTAGGGGTTGTGAGCCTATTATGGGTCAGACAAAAACAGTGGCTCCTTGGGTGATCGAAACGATGCAACAAGGGATGCGAATGGCTGTGACAATCGGCACTTTAAAAGATCGTTTTGAAGGCGCTACGATCTCTGCAGCTGGCAAGACAGGAACTGCTGAATACTGTGACAAATATGCTCAAGCCAGGAATCTTTGTATCCCCGGGAACTGGCCTTCACATGCCTGGACTGTGGCTTATGCACCATACGAGAACCCCGAAATCGCGGTTGTGGCATTTGTCTATAGTGGGGGAGAAGGATCGAGTGTTGCGGGACCTATCGTACGGCGAGTGTTAGAAGCCTATCTTGAATTGAAAGCTATTGATAGTGCGGCTCAAGCTCCATAAGCTTCATGCTATAATTTCCATAAGATTTTTACAAAAAATTCCATTTTCCACCATCAAATATTACCTACCGGATGTAATCAGGTTCAATGCGCGACCGTACTGCAATTCAGTGGCAACATTTTGATTTCTGGCTCTTAGGCGCCGTAGCTTTGCTAGTTATCTTCGGGATTACCATGATTCGATCCGCTATCGCGGGTAACATCGAGCTAGAAGAGTTGAACCTCGTCGGTCGCCAATTGATTTTTGCTGTAGTCGGGTTCATTGTCATACTCATCATCGCATCAATTGACTATCGATTGTGGGCTTCCATTAGTAGAATGATGTACATAAGCACAGTCCTCATTTTGGCAGTGTTATTTATAGTGGGTTCAGCCTTGTTTGGATCAGCTCGTTGGTTTGACACGGGCGTTATACTGATTCAACCATCGGAATTGGCGAAGATTGTGCTGATTATTGTGCTGGCAGACTTTTTTGCCCGACATAAGGAAGAGATACATGAAATGAAGTGGGTCATCAGGAGCCTCCTGATGACAATGGGAATCGTGATTTGGATTGTGCTGCAGCCAAATCTGAGCACAGCAATAGTAATGATTGTCTTATGGTTCGCTTTGCTGTGGGCAAGCGGGTTACGTCTGAAGCATTTGCTGCTCTTTATTGGTATAGGAATACTTTTACCATTTGTGAGTTATCCATTCTTGGTTGATTATCAACAGAATAGAATTCGCAACTTTTTATTTCCAGATCCAGAAGCCCGCCATGGCGAAATTTATAATATTCAACAAGCTCTGATTAGTATTGGATCAGGCGGTTGGTTGGGTCAAGGTTATGGTCAAGGTGCACAGGTACAATTAAGATTTCTAAAAGTACGCCATTCGGACTTCATTTTCTCTGCAATGGCGCATGAATTTGGGTTTGTGGGTACGATATTGGTAATGGCTATCCTGCTGTTTATTATTTACCGCTGTTTACGAGCTGCAAGACTGGCGAGAGACACTTTTGGAGCCTTGATCTCATATGGTGTTGCCACGTTGATCGCTTTTCAAGTTGTTGTAAATATTGGGGTGAACCTTAATTTGCTGCCTGCTACTGGTGTGACTCTACCTCTTGTGAGCTATGGGGGGAGTTCTCTACTTTCGATATTAGTTGGAATTGGATTGGTGGAGAGTATAATTCTGCGTCATAAAACACTGGAGTTTTAGGGAGACATCATGATTGCTTCATCAAAACCTGCGCGGGTGCGCTTTGCGCCATCCCCAACTGGTCTAACACATCTCGGGAGTGCACGTACTGCATTATATAACTACCTGCTGGCACATCAAACTGGTGGTCAGTTTATCCTCCGGCTTGAAGATACAGACCAAAAACGCTATGTTCCCGGTGCTGAAATCGAACTTATGGAAGGTTTACGGTGGTTGGGATTGGAGTGGGACGAAGGACCAGAGAAGGGAGGTCCACATGAGCCATATCGACAATCTGAACGGAAAGACATATATCTTCACTATGCCAACCAGTTAATAGAAAGTGACCATGCCTTCTATTGTTTTTGCTCACCTGAGAGGCTGCATCGGGTTAGGCAGGAACAAATAAAAAATAAACATGTTGTTCGTTACGATGGGACATGTCGCCGCATGGATCCAGGCGAATCGTTAAGGCGGGTTGAAAAAGGCGAATCCCATGTGATTCGTTTTCGGATGCCTTGGGAGGGGGCTATCACAGTATATGATCGCCTGCGTGGTGATATTACGGTTGAGAATCGAAATTTGGACGATTATATACTTGTGAAATCCGATGGACTTGCTTTATATCATCTCGCAGCAATGGTGGATGATCATCTGATGGACATTACGCAAGTAATCCGGAGTGCTGAGTGGTTGTCAACATTCGCTCTTCATGCTCACATAATCCGCGCATTTGATTGGGAAGAGCCCGAATGGGTTCACCTGTCGATCTTTTTAAAACCGAGCGGTAAAGGGAAGATGAGCAAACGCGAATCTTCTTCCTTAATGAAGGATGGCTACTCGATTTTTCTCAATGATTTGAAGCGCTTGGGATATCTGCCGGAGGCAATTATTAATTGGATTGCTTTGATGGGTTGGAGTTATGATGATCACACTGAATTCTTTACCATAGATGATTTAATAACAAAATTCAGTTTGGATCGCTGTAATCCTGCCCCAGCTGCGATTAACTTCAGTAAACTGGATCACTTTAATGGTCTACACATACGAAGCCTCCACGTAAAGGATTTAGCCAATCGATTGAAGCCATATTTCGAAGCGGCTGGTTGCACGGTAGAAGATGATAAATTGTTTCAAATCGTCCCCATCATCCAGGAACGTATAACGACTTTGGATGATGCGGTGATTAAGGCAGGATTCTTCTTTGATGAAGATGTCCAGCCGGTGCCAGAGGAACTTATTGGTAAGAAAATGACCACATCCGAATCGGCTACTGCAGCTCGTAGTGCATATTTAATTTTAGCGGGTTTGCCAGAAATCAACCACGAGAACGCTGAGATGCCGCTGCGCTCGTTGGCGGACGAACTCGGTCTGAAAGCGGGTCAGTTGTTTGGAATTCTTAGAGTTGCGGTTACTGGACAAAAGGTTTCTCCACCGTTGTTTGAGAGTATGGCGATTATCGGTAAGGAGAAAGTATTGGAACGGATACAGAATGCAATTGAGATTCTAGATGGCATGGCATCGACAAGCTTCTCCTAAAAATTGACCAAACTTAAAGTGCGTGGTAAGATTTTTGTAACTACTCATTGGGGAGTCGTCTAACGGTAGGACAGCGGACTCTGAATCCGTACGTCGAGGTTCGAATCCTCGCTCCCCAGCTGATTCGGCTAATATTAGCAAAACAACCCCCCACGAATATCGGGGGGTTGTATATTGTGCTCCGACTTGTAATTTCTGATTCAGGCACTTTTTTTCTCCTTCTGGATTGCTTTTTCAATCTTTGCCCATGTATCACGTAATGCCACAGTTCGATTAAAAATAATTTTTGTATCCTCAGAATCGATATCTACACAAAAATATCCCTGCCGTTCAAATTGGAAAATGTCCCCAGGTTTGGCATTCTTGAGGCTTGTTTCTACTTTACAATCGTTGAGTACTTTTAGAGAATTTGGGTTTAAATTTGAGATGTAATCTTTGCCCTCTTCAGTATTATCGGGATTTGGTGTTATGAATAAACGATCGTAAAGGCGTACTTCAGCATTGATAGCGTGTGGAGCTGAGACCCAGTGCAGAGTTGACTTTACCTTACGACCATCAGGAGCATCACCCCCGCGAGTCTCTGGATCATAAGTGCAATGCAGTTCAAGAATTTCGCCCGTTTTTTCATCTTTTATCACATCCATACAAGTGATGAAATAGGCATAGCGCAGTCTTACTTCACGTCCGGGTGTCAAACGGTAATACTTTTTCGGTGGTTGTTCACGAAAGTCATCCCGTTCAATATACAAAACACGTGAGAAAGGCACTTTTCTGGTGCCCATACTTGGATCCTCAGGATTGTTAACAGCATCCATCTCTTCAATACGATCTTCAGGATAGTTAATAAGCACTACCTTTAATGGATCGAGGATTCCCATCACTCGAGGAGCACGTTTATTTAAGTCCTGGCGCACACTGTGTTCTAACAATGCTATATCGACGATGCTATTATTCTTTGCTACACCAATGCGATTACAGAAGTCCCGAATAGCTTCTGGGGTGTACCCACGTCTGCGCAATCCGGATAGGGTCGGCATACGGGGATCATTCCACCCCGAGATATATCCTTCCTGTACCAGTCGGAGTAATTTGCGTTTGCTTAAAAGCGTGTAGCTGATGTTCAGACGAGCAAATTCGATCTGTTGTGGATGAAAGATTTCAAGTTCATCCAAAAACCAATCATATAGTGGTCGGTGGTCTTGAAACTCTAACGTGCAAATTGACTGGGTGATACCCTCGATTGAGTCACTTTGACCATGTGCAAAGTCATACATTGGGTATATACACCACTTATTACCAGTCCTGTGATGCGGTTGATGAAGGATGCGATACATAACTGGATCCCGCATGTTGAGATTTCCGGACGACATGTCAATTTTTGCCCGTAAAACACGGGATCCATCTGCAAATTCACCAGCTCTCATTCGTTCGAATAGCCCCAGGTTTTCTTCGATAGGTCTGTTCCGGTACTGACTGGCTTTTCCTGGTTCATTGAATGTTCCACGTTGTTCCTTGATTTCTTCTGCGTTTAGATCGTCTACAAATGCTACCCCTTTTTTGATGAGTTTTATTGCGTATTCGTAAAGTTGCTCAAAATAATCCGATGCATAATACAGACGATCGTCCCAATCAAAACCTAACCAGCGGATATCATCCTTGATCGATTCAACGTATTCTATTTCTTCTTTAATAGGATTGGTATCATCAAACCGAATATTACAAAGTCCTCCGAATTCCTCTGCGATACTAAAATTGAGACAAATAGATTTCGCATGACCAATGTGCAGATAACCATTAGGTTCCGGAGGAAATCGCGTTACTACCCTACCATCGTATTTGTTTGTACTGATATCTTCTTTGACAATTTCACGAATAAAATCGCTGGGAGCAGTGTCGTTTTGTGTCATATTTATTGATTTCTCCTTATTTTTTTTTTTCACCGCATGCACGTTTGGAGAAAGAGCTTGAGAAATGATATAGGCAATTATATCAAATAAGAAAATGTAGAAAATAATAGTGAGATCTTGGTTCCGGGAAATTGGACATGGTATAATCGATTTGCATAACTAATGGGGTTATAGAAAAGTTGATAAGGAGTGTATTCCAGTATGAAGCTGCATGAATATCAGTCAAAACAGTTTTTCGCAAAGTACGGCATTCCAATTCCGAAGGGGAGAGTGGCAGCTAATGCAGAAGAAGCCAAGCATATTGCCCAAGAATTGGGAGATCGAGTTGTGATTAAAGCGCAAGTTTTAGTTGGTGGTCGAGGTAAAGCGGGCGGCATCCGGCTGGCGAAGAGTCCCGAAGAGGCTGAGGAACTCGCTGCACAAATCCTCTCGATGAAGATAAAGGAATTGCCAGTCCGGAAAGTATTGATTGATGAAGCTGCAAGTATTGATAAAGAAATTTATCTGGGTATCACTAACGATCGGAGTGCTCGTAAGCCAGTCATGATGGCTTCATCCGCTGGAGGTGTGGAAATTGAAGAGGTAGCCAGGGGCGCACCAGAAAAAATTGTTAAGGTGCATATAGATCCATTACTTGGTCTTAGAGATTATCAGGCTCGTGATATCGCAGCGGGCATAGATTTACCACGCGATCACTGGCGAATATTTGGGCATATTGCGAATGGTTTGTGGCAGGCATATCGTGAGAGTGATGCCACATTAGCGGAAATTAACCCACTCGTTATCACCTCTGGTAATCAACTATTAGCTGTTGATGGCAAGATGGTACTCGATGACAATGCCCTTTTCCGACATCCAGATTTGGCAGAAATGCGGGATTTAGATGTGGAGGATCCATCTGAGATTGAAGCCCGTAAGTATGGTTTGGTCTTTATCAAATTAGACGGCGATATTGGGTGTATGGTTAATGGTGCAGGGTTGGCGATGACGACGATGGATATTATCAAACTGTTTGGAGGTTCGCCGGCAAACTTCCTGGATATTGGGGGTGGTGCCAGTGCTGAAAAGGTGACAGCAGCGTTGAGAATTATCCTCACTGATCCTAATGTTAAGACCGTTTTGTTTAATATATTTGGAGGCATAACACGTGGAGATGAAGTCGCACGTGGTATTTTAGCGGCAATGAATGAGGTTCAAAAAGAGATCCCTATGGTAATACGGCTTGTCGGTACAAATGCCGAAGAAGGTCGCCAGATTCTCTCTGATGCTGATATGATCACTGCCGAAACTCTGGCAGATGCAGCGAAGAAAGCAGTTGCTGTTACGAAGGGAGATTATATTAAATGAGCATCCTTGTAGATAAAAATACACGTTTATTAGTACAAGGCATCACCGGAAATGAAGGTGACTTTCACACGAGACAAATGGTTGCCTATGGTACAAAGGTGGTCGCTGGCGTTACTCCAGGAAAAGGGGGAGAATGGGTCCTGAATGGTAAGATTCCCGTTTTTGATTCCATCAGGCAGGCAGTTAATGCCAGAGGTGCCAATGTGAGTGTTATCTTTGTACCAGCTCGTTTTGCTGCTGATGCTATGTTTGAGTCAGCTGATGCGGGTATACCCTTGATTGTGTGTATAACTGAGGGAATCCCTGTTCAAGATATGATGCGTGTGCGAAATTACTTGGACCAGAAAGGTGTGAGGTTGGTCGGTCCAAATTGTCCAGGGTTGCTCACACCAGGTGAAGCGAAAGTTGGTATTATTCCTGGCGATATAGCAATTCCAGGTAATGTGGGAGTAGTGTCCCGGTCTGGGACATTGACTTATGAAGTTTTGTATGCGCTCAAGCAGGAAAACATGGGAGTCAGCACTTGTGTTGGTATTGGAGGTGACCCGATAAATGGGACAAATTTCGTGGATTGTCTGGAGATGTTTGAAGAGGATCCAAATACTGAGCAGGTTGTTTTGATTGGTGAAATTGGGGGTTCTGAAGAAGAAAAGGCTGCTGAATTTATCACCGATCGTATGACAAAACCTATTGTTGGTTTCATTGCAGGTCAAACTGCTCCTCCTGGAAAGCGCATGGGTCATGCTGGAGCAATAATTGAAGGAGGTTCTGGTTTGGCCGTGGATAAGATAGGGGCGTTAGAGATGGCAGGCGTTCAGGTTGCACAGCACCCGGAAGAAATTCCTGGTATGTTGAAGTAACTGGTTAGTAGAAAAAGATAGATAAAGCTCTTAATTAAAAAGCCCGATCCGGGTAGGATTGGACTTTTTCGTTTTTTGTCCAAAGATGTAAGTATGACTCCAGATTCGCGGTTCTATTCCTTCACCATTCTTTCATCGATGTAAGTGACGGCATCTCCGACAGTAGAAATTTGTTGAGCATCCTCGTCTGAAATTTCGCCACCAAACTTATCCTCAAAAGCCATGATAAGTTCGACTAAATCGAGTGAGTCAGCCTCCAGATCCTCGCGAAACCGCGCATCCGGTGTCACCTTGCTTTCATCGACGCCGAGTAAGTCTACAATAATCACTTGAACCTCTGTAAAGGTATCAGCCATGTGTAATCCTCCTTCATATGTTGGTTAAATAAATTAGAGTTAATTGTAACCTTGTCGTACGATATGTCAAGTCCTCGGTTTGATATATTTTTAATAAAACTAAATTGCTGTTACATCGTTGATATGTAGTTGACAGTCCCAATTCAGACTGGTATTATATTTTCATTCAAAAAGAACACCCATAAATGACAAAAGTTACGCCAACTGGTTCTCGAAAATTTGACCATATCCGAATTAATTTAGAGAAGGATGTGCGTTCCAGCCTGACTACTGGGTTGGAGCGTTATCAGTTTATCCATCGAGCGCTGCCTGAGCGCAATCTGGAAGATGTTGATTTGGGTCTAAGTCTATTTGGTCATCAGCTGCTTGCACCTATATTAATCTCCTCTATGACTGGCGGGACCGAAGAATCAGGAGTAATAAATCGAACCCTGGCAACCGCAGCTCAAGAAACCGGAATAGCAATGGGGTTAGGTTCTCAAAGAGCAGCCATAGAGCAGCCCGACTTGGACGCTACGTTTCAAGTACGGGCAGAAGCGCCTAACATTCTTCTTTTCGCGAATCTTGGAGCAGTTCAGTTAAATTATAATTATGGTATTGATGAGTGTAACCGAGCTGTAGAGATGATCCAGGCTGACGCATTAATATTGCACTTCAATGCTTTACAGGAAGCTGTTCAGCCAGAAGGTGATACCCGCTTCGAAGGATTATTAAGAAAAATTGAAGTTGTTTGTCGAAACCTGCCTGTTCCGGTGATCGCAAAAGAAGTAGGTTGGGGATTTTCAGAGCTAGACGCGCAGAGATTGGCTGAGGTAGGCGTGGCTGCGATTGATGTGGCTGGCGCTGGTGGCACATCGTGGTCACAGGTGGAAATGCATCGGGCAACGACCGAAAGACAGGCACGGTTGGCTGCTGCGTTTGTAAATTGGGGTATTTCCACCAGTGATGCTATCCTCAATGTGCTCCATGCAGTTCCAAATATCACTGTCATTGCCTCTGGCGGTTTACGCACAGGTATAGATATAGCAAAATGTATTGCGCTTGGTGCCGCTTTAGGAGGCATGGCGGAACCGTTCCTCAAAGCAGCCTCACTTTCACTCGATGATACAATTCAAACAATAGATGAAATCAAACGCCAAATCCAGGTTTGTATGTTCTCCGTTGGAGCAGGAAACCTTGAAGAACTATCTGAGACTACACTCAACAAACAATAACATCAAGGGTGGAAATGCTAATGCAGCCAATTGCTGAAAAAATGCTTCCGGTATTAGAAAACGAGTTGCTGGAAATTGTAACTAGGACGAGGGAATCAGACCACGATGGACTATATCGTATGCTTGCCTATCATATGGGTTGGGAGGGTGAAGACATTGGTCCTAATGCTCGGGGTAAACGCATACGTCCTTTACTGGTTCTGATGACGACAGGAGCGACAGGAGGGGAATGGAGACGGGCTTTACCAGCGGCAACTGCTGTAGAACTGATACACAATTTCTCGCTCATCCATGATGATATCCAGGACAACAGTCCTCTACGGCGTGGTCGGCCTACCATTTGGAAGTTATGGGGATCAGCTCAAGCGATAAATGCCGGTGATGCAATGTATACACTCGCTCAATTAGCTTTGCTAAGGTTAGAAGAAACAACAAATGCTAAAATCACGATTCAGGCATCCCAAATCCTTCAAATCGCCTGCCAAAAGCTCACCCAAGGTCAATACCTGGATATCGCATATGAACTGCAGCGAAGTATGAATCTCGAATCATATTGGTCTATGATTGAAGGAAAAACTGCCGCATTATTAGCTGCATGCACAGAGTTGGGCGCACTTGTTGGTTTTACTGAAGCACATCTACAAAAAGCATATCGTAGTTTTGGCTACCATCTTGGTCTGGCGTTCCAAGTGAGGGATGACTTATTGGGAATTTGGGGGGATTCGCTGATTACAGGTAAATCTACGCAAAGCGATTTAATTTCCGGCAAAAAAACACTACCGGTGTTATATGCCTTGAGTAAAAACGGACCTTTTGCGAAGCGATGGGAGCAAGGAGCGATTACCCCAGATGAAATACCAGCCTTGGTTACCCAGCTAGAGGTTGAAGGCGCTCGAGCTTTCACCCAAGAGCGTGCAAGCGAGATAACCTACAAAGCTTTAGATGCATTACGAGCAGCGGAAGTAAAAGGTGAAGCGGGGGAGGCTTTAACTAACCTAACGGAGGAGTTATTAACCCGTCAGGTCTAATATTAATAAACATAAACGTGACCATTATTCCAGACTTTTACCTATTTACGAAGACTGGTATAATCGCTTGATAAGTCAACAGCCTTAGAAATTCGCTCAGGCGAAAAGTTGCTTATATCACATTATGAGTTCTGAGATACCTTCAACCCCTGCAAAATTATGCCCAACCTGTGGAACTCGAGTAGCGGAAGATGCTACACGTTGTCTTGTCTGTGGTGCAGACCTTACAGGAGGTGATAAGCCTTCCCGCCCCGGAAAAGTTGTCCAAGGAAGTCGAATGCCCCGCGTAACTCTCGGTCTACCAGCCGTAATAGGTTTGATAGCGTTTTTCATCCTATTTGCTGTAGTAATATTCTATTTTCTTCTGCGTAATAGCCCTGATGAAGCAGTAGGTATGACATCGACTGCAACAATAACTCTTACCGCAACTTCAACGATCACTCCCACGCCAGCAACTCCAACTCCTACGAATACACCTGAACCGAGTCCAACGCCATTGGCATACACGGTTAAACTGGGGGATAGCTGTGGGGGGATAGCGTTTGCATTTGGTGTGTCTATCCAAAGTATTGTATTGCAAAACGATTTACCTGCCGATTGCAGCACTCTATATGAAGGTCAAAAACTGCTCATTCCCCACCCAACGCCGACCGCTACATCGTTACCTACTTCTACCCTGAGCTCTGCTGATTCTACCGAAGCAGCATGTGAGAAGATTGAATACACTGTTCAAGAAAACGATACTTTGAGTGGTATTTCTTTGAATTATAGCGTTCCTGTGGAGGCGATTCGAGAATACAACGGTCTTGTAAGTGACGTTGTGATGTTTGGGCAAGAATTAGTGATCCCGCTTTGTAGACGAAATGCGACTCCAGGTCCAACTCCAACTCCTACTCTCCCGCCACCATATCCTCCCGCTAATCTACTGCTGCCTGCGGATGGATCTCCGTTTAGCTTAGCAGATGAGACAATTACACTTCAATGGGCGTCTGTAGGTACTCTGCGGGAAAACGAAGCGTATGCGGTAACGATCGAAGATATCACAGAAGGTGAAGGTAGAAAATCTGTTGATTATGTGACGGATACAAAATTTATCGTTCCAAATTCCTTCTTGGTAAATGATAATGTCCCGCATGTAATCCGCTGGTGGATAATGGCTGCACGACAGTCAGGGACGGATGATGATGGTAATCCTATCTGGAAATCTGCTGGTGCAGTCAGTCCATCACGGGTATTTACCTGGCATGGTGTTTCATCAGGAAACACACCCATACCTTAATGATGAAAATTAAAGATTAAAGAGGTGTTTCGGTATTTTACTTCCGAAACACCTCTTTTTGATTTTCACAAAACGATATTATTGATATCCTTTCTGTGAAGCTATTTCTTCCAATACAGTAGTTGTGAGAGATTTAGGACGTTCCAGAGGCTGTCCCATCGCGCGTGCCCAGACTGCACTAGATGAGACACCCAGTATCCGACTGACGCCAAACAACACCGTGTAAAATCCACATGATCCATATTCATTACAATCATCTACACCATAGTGATATTGCAATGTTCCACTGATCGAATCAACGTTTGGCCATGGGTTTTTAGCCTTACCTTGTTCTCTAAGTACACCTGGAACAACTTCATAGACCAATCTTGCCAGATCGAATATTTCATCATCCAGAAAGTGATTCTGGCCAAATTCCAGTAAAGCGGTGAAACGAGGATCGGTCGTTCTCAAAACAGCGTGTCCATATCCAGGAATCACATGACCTGCGTTTAATGTGTTCCATGCATATTCAGTAATTTCTCCTTTAGTGGGAACTCTGCCGTACTTATTGTAAATGTCTAAGAGCCATCTCAGACCCTCTTGGTTAGCTCGTCCGTGTAGGGGTCCAGACAAACCATTCATTCCTGCACTGGCCGCAAAGTAAATATCCGCAAGCGTAGAACCAACCAAATGTGTGGCATGAGCGCTTACATTACCGCTTTCGTGATCCGAGTGGATTATAAAATAAAGTCTGGATAACTCCTGGTAGTCATTGTCAGCGACTTGCATCATATGAGCAAAGTTTGCGCTCCAATCAAGATTTGGATTCTGTTGTTCCGTTTGACCATCCCTATGTTTAAGGCTGTAAATCAAGGCTGCAATAGCTGGCAGTTTTGCAGTGAGATTTAAGCTGTCTTCCAGCATAGGCTCCCAATACTCACTTTTTTGTATTCCTTCCCGATACTTTTTTGTAAAAATGGATTCGTCCTGTAACGAGAGAATCGCCTGAGAAAACAATGTCATTGGAGAGGCATCTTCAGGCATTGCCTGTAAAACGTCGCTGAGATGGGCAGGAATATCCCACCTGGATTTCCATTCATCTTCGACCTCGAGAGCTTCGTCAAGAGAAGGAATTTCACCAATCAGTAAGAGGTAATAGAGACCTCCGACCATGGGCATTTCGGCGCTTTTATCTTTTGGCAGCAGTTCTAAAAGCTCAGGTATGGTATAACCTCGAAGGCGGATACCTTCGTTTGGGTCCACAGATGATATGTCGGAGACGAGACCTTTAATGCCTCGCATACCGCCATAAACCTGACCAATGGTTACTTCCCCGACTTTACAATCCCTGCTTGTGTCTAACAGGAGGGAGATCCTTTCCCGCCATTCAGGTATAAGATAGGATAGTTTTTCTTTCAGTATCATTATTTCTCCAAGTTTTTAATGCTTAGTTTATAGTTCCAATTTGGCAATATTGTCTGTGACATCTTGGGCTGATCTCTGGAAGGCAGCCATTTCTTCTTCGTCAAGTTCATATTCAAAAATCCTCTCCACGCCCCTGCGTCCCAATTGTGTTGGGACACCGAAGAAAATGTCGTTCAATCCGTATTCCCCCTGTAAATAAGCTGCTGCTGGTACGATAAGATGTTTGTCTTTTAATATCGCCTCTGCCATTTGAGCCACTGCTGCGGCAGGAGCGTAATAAGCGCTACCAGTTTTCAGCAGGCTGACGATTTCTCCTCCCCCCTTGCGTGTTCTTTCAACGATGGCTGCCAGTTTTTCTGGGGGCATTGTTTGATCTAATGGTATACCTGCGATATTAGAAGCCCGAGTGAGAGGTACCATATTATCACCGTGTCCACCCAGAACATAGCAGTGAATATTTTCAACGCTAATGCCCAATTCCATAGCTACAAATGCACGCATACGAGCAGAATCGAGTACACCTGCTTGCCCAATTACACGATACGGTTCGATTTGAGCTACTTTCATCGCCAGGAAAGCCATTACATCTAAAGGGTTTGTCAATATTATAATAATCGCTTCTGGCGAGTGTTTTATCGTCTCCTCTACCGCTTTGCGAACGATATCAGCGTTTGCAAACAGAAGGTCATCACGGCTCATGCCTGGTTTTCGTGGTAATCCAGCGGTTATGATGACAATATCGGAATTAGCTGTGGCTTTGTAGTCATTACTCCCAATTACTGAAACATCTTTGCCAATTATTGGCAGTGCTTCTTGAAGGTCCAATGCTTTCCCTTGAGGCATCCCATCAACGATGTCAATTAATACTAGATCAGCAAACTCTCTATCAGCTAACCAATGCGCCATAGTGGAACCAGTCATGCCAGCGCCTATGATTGAAACTTTATTCTTCATCATTTTCTCCTGATTAAAATAATTTAAAATCCCCCAGGTGATATGCACACCGGGGGGATTATTTACGAATGATCGCTGGAGATCTCATCAAGGTAGTGGTTGGACTGGATCGCAGCGGCAGCGCCCATGCCAGCCGATGTGATTACTTGCCGGAAATGTGAATCGGCAACTTCTCCAGCCGCGAAGACTCCTGCCACATTCGTTTTCATCAAATGATCGACTTTTAAATAACCAAGCTCATCTATATCTAGTTGATCTTTAAAAAGTTGGGTGTTCGGAATGTGACCGATGAAGATAAAGATTCCATCGATTGGATATATTCGCTCCTCTTTAGTGACTACGTCTTGTAAACGAACAGATTCTACTGCTTCCTCGCCAAGAATTTCAGTGACAATTGAATTCCAGATATAATCAATCTTTGGATTTGATTTTACTCTGTTCTGTAAAAATGGTCCTGCCCGCAGTTCATCCCTACGGTGAACAATCGTAACTGAATTAGCGTAACGAGTGAGGAAGATGCTTTCTTCTAGCGCACTGTCTCCACCTCCAACGATGATTAAGTCTTTATCTTTGAAAAACCAGCCATCACAAGTGGCACAATAAGAGACACCTCGTCCAGTTAGTTCAGTTTCACCGGGTATATCTAAGCGACGTGATGTTGCTCCGGTCGAGATAATTAAAGTGTCAGCAAGATAGGTGGAGTTGAAAGTTTGGACTTTAAAAGGGCGTTT
The DNA here is from genome assembly GCA_965603285.1 of uncultured bacterium. Classification (GTDB taxonomy): domain Bacteria; phylum Chloroflexota; class Anaerolineae; order Anaerolineales; family UBA4823; genus JAUWPO01. The sequence continues at coordinate 20,417 of CBFDCK010000008.1, read as the reverse complement.
GGTAAGATCCACTTCCGACGCTGTATCGAATTCAAGTTTGGTTCCAAAGCGCTCAGCTTGTTTCTGGAATAATTCAACCAATTCATTGCCCCCAACACCTTCCGGAAAGCCGGGGTAATTCTCGACAATGTTTGTGAGTGATACCTGCCCCCCAAGTTCCATGCCTGTTAGGACGATAGGATCTAAGTCTGCGCGTGCTGCGTATAGTGCGGCTGAGAGACCCGCAGGTCCGGAACCAAGAATCAACACTCTTGTCGAGATTTCACCTTTTGAGGGCTTGCTGCTTGATAAATTCATTAGGTTAATATCCATAGTTATACCTCAGAGCTCATATTATATTCAAATCTCAGTTAAAATCGGCTGGTATAACTATTCTTTAGTTATCACAGCCTTTTTATCGAAAATTTTAACCTGGTAATTTTTTCGTTAGACTATTCTATCAGATGATTGAACACGAAAAAGGTTACATAAAAACTCGATTGAGATAGGTGGATGGGACATATTATCCGGGATATATCATCCGGGATAAATTATCCGGGATATATTATCCTTAAAATTTTTACGCTGATGAACTATTCACCAGCGTAGACCACAATAACCTTATACGTCTTAATTGTTAGAGATTTTATATATGTGTTTACCTAAAGAATTTGTAAATCTGGCCCAGCAAGAGCTATTTTTTGAGAAACTTGGCCTGCGAACTGAGTGAAATTTTCTTGGAAGAGGGTTGTGAGTACGCGTGCTTTGATGTCGTATTTTTCAGGATCATCCCACGTCAGACGAGGATTTAATACATCAGTTGGTACGCCTGGTACTTCTTCGGGAACATCAACGCAGAAGTTCGGATCCCTGCGCATCTCCACTTCATCTAGTTCTCCAGATAATGCTGCCCGGATCATAGCACGCGTATATGGCAGATTTATGCGTGACCCTTCTCCGTACGATCCGCCTGTCCATCCAGTGTTGATCAACCAGACCTTTGTTTTATGTTGATCAATTTTTTCTCCAAGGAGGTTCGCATATACAGAAGGGTGCAAAGGCAGGAAAGGTGCTCCAAAGCATGCTGAGAATGTGGCTTGTGGCTCTGTAACGCCCTTTTCTGTTCCAGCAAGTTTGGATGTATATCCAGACATGTAATAATACATTGCTTGTTCAGGTGTAAGACGAGCGATAGGAGGCATAACGCCAAATGCGTCAGCAGATAAGAAGAAAATATTTGATGGATGACCACCACGCCCGGTCAGAAAACTGTTCTCTAAAAATCCGACCGGATAAGCTGCACGAGTGTTTTCTGTGAGGTTGGATTCGTTGAAATCCACACGTCTTGAATACGGGTCAATGCTCACATTTTCCAAGACTGTCCCGAAGTGGCGAGTCGCATTCCAAATAATTGGCTCTAACTCCTCGCTTAAGTTAATTGTCTTTGCATAACAGCCGCCTTCGAAATTAAACACGCCATCGTCAGCCCAACCATGTTCATCGTCACCGATGAGTAAACGTTCCGGATCAGATGATAGGGTAGTTTTACCTGTACCGGATAGACCAAAGAATAAAGCTACATCACCTTTTTTACTGCTATTAGCTGAGCAGTGCATTGAAAGTACGCCTTGTTGGGGCAGCAAGTAATTCAATACGCTGAAGATCGATTTTTTAATTTCCCCTGCATAGCTTGTTCCACCGATCAAGACCAGTTTTTTTTCCAGGTTTAATACCACAAAAACCTCTGAGTTCGTTCCATCCTCTTCCGGATTAGCATGGAATCCTGGTGCGTGAAGGATTGTGAATTCAGGGACATGATCGGGCACTTCTTCGCGTTTCAAGCGAATAAAGAGATTTCGGGAGAAGAGGCTGTGCCATGCAGTTTCGGTCACCACCCGGATGGATATTCGATAGTCCGGATGGGCGGCAGCAGTTGCGTCCTGAATAAAAACATCTCGCCCTTGGAAGTAGGACCGCATGTGCATATAAAGCCTTTCGAAACAGTCTGGGTGCATAGGTCGATTGATCTCGCCCCACCAAACAGTATCATCAGTTGTTGGGTCACGAACGATAAATTTGTCGTCAGGAGCCCGTCCGGTGTGACTCCCAGTGCGAACAACAACTGCACCCTCATGAGCCAATATACCCTCTCTCCTTGTGACGATACGCTCAATTAAGGCGCCGGTCGATAAAGTCCAATAAGACATGTTTAAATAGCGCAAGCCGTGGTTTTCGAGACCGTAATTGCTCGGATTTCCCATTTTGTTGGCTGTCATGGTGTAGCCTCCTCGGATTAATCTTATTTTCAATTATCACCGGTATCGATTTTTTCCTGAATCGCGGGGGCTATTTCCTGCGCCCACCAGATCGTGAGCTTGAACCTGACCTGCCGCGGCTGCGTGGGCGATCTCTTTCTGCTGCTTCTTCAGCAGTCCATCCTTCTAATACAGCCTGCCTTGATAATCGAATTTTCCCATTGGCATCGATATCGGTAACCATGACTGTGATTTCGTCCCCCTGGCGAACCACGTCTTCCACTTTTTCGACTCGTTGGGTGTCTAATTGTGAGATATGCACTAATCCATCAGTATTTGGAAGTATCTCTACAAAAGCACCAAAATCCACAACGCGAACCACCTTCCCTGTGTAAATGCGCCCTTTAACCGCAGACTCGGTAAGTGCTTCTATCTGCTCCTGTGCTTTTTTTGCGCTTTCTCTGTCTGAAGAGGCAATAAAAACAGAACCGTCTTCACCGACGTCGATCTTTGTTCCAGTTTCTTCTTGGAGGCTGCGAATTGTTTTGCCTCCTGGGCCAATTATGGCACCAATTTTTTCAACAGGGATGTTCACAACCGTAATTCTCGGGACATACGGTTTGAGCTCGGGTCTTGGTTCTGGGATCACTTCAAGCATTTTATCTAAGATGAAGAAGCGGGCTTCTCGAGCTTGCTGAAGCGCCTCCGACATGATACTCGAGGTCAAACCAGAGATTTTAATATCCATTTGCATGGCGGTGATTCCCTGGCGCGTACCAGTGATCTTGAAATCCATATCGCCTAGGTGATCTTCCATGCCCAGGATGTCCGTCAAGATTCTGTATTGATCACCTTCTTTGATCAAACCCATGGCGACACCAGCTACAGGTGATTTAATGGGAACACCGGTGTCCATTAGTGCGAGCGTTGAACCACACACTGAAGCCATAGATGATGAACCATTTGATGAGAGCACTTCCGAGACCAATCGTAATGTATACGGGAACTCCGATTCTGGTGGTATTACAGGCATTAAGGCGCGTTCGGCTAGAGCCCCATGCCCAATATCGCGTCTGGATGTTCCTCGTAATGGTTTGACCTCTCCTGTCGAGAAAGGAGGAAAGTTGTAATGGTGAATGTAACGTTTGGATTCAGAAGGGGTTAGATTATCTAACTCCTGGGCTTCTCGTGGAGTGCCAAGTGTTGCCAGTGTGAGAACTTGGGTCTCTCCGCGCGTGAACAGTCCAGATCCATGTGCACGCGGGCTAAAGTCTACTTCACACCAAATTGGTCGAATGTCTGTGGTTTTGCGACCATCCGGGCGTATGCCGTGTTCGATTACACGTGCTCTTACAACAGACTTAAGTGTTTCGTCGAAAGCTTCCCTAACTTGGGTCGCAATCTCTTCGTCATCTTCAAGGAGTTCTAGAATTACTGTGTCTTCCAACTCTTTCAAGGCGTTGTAGAGTGTGGTTTTATCATAAGGAGCGCTATAGATATCCTGCAATGGACCTGTTACGCGTTCGTAGACAGCCTTTTTTAGCTCATCGTCCTTTATGGGCGCTGAATAATCACGTTTTGGTTTTCCCACTTCATCCGCCATTTGTACCTGGATGTCGATAAGTGGCTGTATGGCTTTATGACCGTATTCAAGAGCGTCGACTATCACTTGCTCGGATACTTCTTTTGCACCACATTCCACCATAAGGATAGCTTCTCGGGTTCCTGCGAGTCGTAAATTCAAGTCAGATGTTTCGAGTTCGGCAAACGTGGGATTTAAAACATATTGACCATCAATCAAGCCAATTCTCACAGCTCCCACTGGACCTCCCCATGGGATGTCGGAAATCATCACCGCCGTAGAAGCCGCGTTTATAGCCAAGATATCAATCGGGTTCAATCCGTCCGTTGAATAGGAATACAAGATTACCTGGATATCGTTGCGAAGATCTTTTGGGAAGAGAGGTCGCAATGGTCTATCTGTAAGACGGGCAGTGAGGATCGCATCCTCCCCTGGACGTCCTTCCCGACGAAAGAACGAACCCGGTATGCGCCCTCCTGCGTACATTCGCTCTTCGTAGTCCACTGTAAGTGGTAAGAAGTCTATGCCTTGGCGGATCTTCGAGCTCATCGAGGCTGTGGAAAAAACCATCGTATCACCCACCCGTAGGGTTAGTGCTCCACCAGCCAAACCAGCAAGCTTTCCAGTTTCAAAGGTAAGTACTTGATCACCAATTTGGGTTTGAAATTGTTTTCCTTCTTTTTGCATTTTATTCTCCTGATTTTTTGTCCATCTGATCAGGGACTGAAAACCGAAGATAACTTGAAGTATTGCCCTCTCCTGTTATCACCGTTTTTCAATACCCGATCGTCAGGCGTTTATTGGATATGATTTACATGCGGTATTTTATTGTTTTCATCTAGCACATTTATGTTTGGGTGTGATTCGTAGATATTTTCAAATCCTGATAATTTTGCCAGGGGTTAGTTGATGAATCACATGTCCAAAAATTTTGTCAAGTCAAGGTCTCTACTTGTTTGAATCCCCCATCCTGTTATTAAAATAGCTCTTAATACTCGTTCCAGGTGTTGAGAAGGGTGGTAGTTCAGACCATTCTACCGATGAGCTTGACGAAAAAAGAGTAGATGATAAACCTATACACCATCTACTCGGAACAGTCATCTTATTTTCGCCTTATGTTTAACCGATCTGTCAGTGCCATGTAACGTTCGAAGTCTTTGCGACGGATGTAAGTTAACAAACGACGACGTCGACCGACCATCTTTAATAAACCCCGTCGTGATGATTCATCGTGGTTATTTTCACGCAGGTGATCTGTTAAATGTGTGATGCGGTTTGTAAGTAGGGCAACCTGTACTTCTGGTGAGCCCGTATCATTCTCGTGACGAGCGAATTCTTGCATTAAACTGCTTTTTGTTTCCTTGTCCATCACCATGACGTCTGCTGTCTCCTGATTATTTTTTGCCTGGCAGGTCTCCATGCTGGCAGTCTTAAGATTCGAAACAAACCGCCAGCAGGCCTAGTCAAGTGAGCTGATTATACCAAAGAGCGAGATAGTCGACAAGACTCGTTTAAATCTGTTGGATTGTGGTGATGACAGGGTTAGCAGAAATTGAATTGTTGATTCCTTAAATCCAGAATTATTCCACCTCATCTTTTTTTTCTTTCAGTGCTTTACGTAAACTGAATTGAATTTCTGTTGGGAAAACTCTGATTACCTGTCGGATTAACCAGGGTGTGTCAGGGCTATTAGGAAAACTCAACATCTGGCGTAGGAAATATGCGGTCTCCTGTGGTGAACGGCGAGCTAATACTTCTACAATATCTATTAAATCCGGGGATATTGAAGAGGGGAGCGAGCGGGCGAATGGTTGTATGAGGTTAAAAAAAATGGGTAAGTTTTCAATATCGGGGTCTTGGACAAGTAGCAGCATAGTACGTAATCCAATCTTCTGATATTGCACTTCGTTTGCAGCCAACCATTCATTAATCAATCGGTAGATGGAGTGGGGATCCTCCTTGCGTAAATTTTCAAGACCATGGAGGATCATTACATCAATTAAGTGGTCTTCGGTATCTTGTCTGATCCAGCCCCGCACACGTTCTAAAATAGCAGTGGATGAACTTAGTGGGATCATTCCAAGGAGAGAAGCAGATAATTGACGAAATTCAAGATATGGTTGCTCCCACAGTTGGTCGCAAAGTTCCAGAGCCTGGTTTGGTTTTTCTTTTGCCAGAGGTTCTAAATCCATCAGAATCTGTCGCAAGATAGGGGATTTTACTCCATAAGCCTGGATTAGTGGTGATGGTTCTCCGGGATGGCCAGGACGGTGTGCCCTGTCGGCGTAAAATTCGAGTAGATGATGCAGACTCCTTGTAAATGCAGCCGGGTTAATAAATTGTTCTACCAGGAGCGCTGATTGTCGTTTAAGGCGAGCGGGTTGTATTGCGGGCATCGGTATTAATTAGCCCGAGTTAAATGGATTTTTTAATTTAGTTGGTTTGCCATAAACGATACAATTACCTTCTTCACCCGGTTGATTGAGGGGAATACAGCGAGTGGTAGCATTTGTATCTTCCTTAACTTTTGACTCGCATTCGGCACTAGCACACCACAATGAGAATGCCCCCCCTTTTTTGAGTACATCAATAAGACTTATGTAATCGGATGGTGAATGCGTATACGCCTGACGATTATCAAGATCTCGACGATATAGCGAAGATTGGATGTTCTCCCACAAAGCCCAACCATATGTCCGAATAACCATGTTACCGCACACCGAAGCGTAATCAGCAAGTTCAGCCTTGATTACCAATTGGTCATACCATTCTGAGAATTTTTCGCTACGTGATGGAAGTTTGTTCTTTTTCATGAGATTCCCTGATACTGTTTGAAATAAGTTACATAATTTCGAAAAATGCAGGTATTAATGTTTGACTTATTTTTCGATGTTACTTATTTATCTCGAATTAGTAAGGCGACAGCGGAATCAGCATCTGGGGTAAATATAATCAAACGTCGTTGAGAAGTTGGTATGTAAGCTCCTAGATTCTTATACAGATCTAAAATAATTGCCTTCCATTCTGGACCAACCAGGATTAATGGTCGGGATGAAATCGCACTGGTAAGCAAGAGATTCCACATTGTGACTATTTCAGTTAACGTACCTATACCACCGGGCAGTACTAACGCAGCATCACATTCTTCAATTAATGAAAATATGCGTTCACGGAGCGTCGCATGCTTTATCTCCTCGTGCAACCAGCGATTCGGGATAACTGGGCGATATGATTCGATCTCATCACAGGTGACTCCAACCACGTAGCCACCGTTTTCGGCAACCCCACGCGATACAGCTTCCATTGTCCCGATGTAACCACCGGTCAGGACTGTAAAACCTGCTTGCCCAAGCAGCTTCCCCAGATGTAGAGCTTTTATGTATGCCTCTTCTCCAGGCTTGGGTTTTGAACCTCCAAAGACTGAAATACGTTTCATATATTTGTTTGATTGCGAAGTAAAAAATATTGAAATCCTAAACTATTTTACCCCAGGGATAGAAAGGGATATTTATTATTGCTTCAATAGTATTATTCAATCACTATTCTAACCCTTGTCCTGATCCGGGTTATTTTCGTTCCAGGTTCGCTGATAGTTTCGGTTTAATTTTTGAAGGATAGCTGCCTCGAGGTCGATTTCTGCGACACTAGCAATTTGAAGAAGATAAAGTGCTACATCAGCCAATTCATCAGCTAATCCTTCTGGGTTTTCTGTGGAATCGTTCCATTGAAAATGTTCTAGTATTTCAGCGCCTTCTAAACAGAGGGATACTGCCAGGTTTCGCAGCGTTTGTGGACGCGGACTGTTTGCCTCATACCAGCCTTGTGATTCCACAAAGCGGTTCATTTCTGTAGTCAGTTCACGAATGTCCATAAGCCATGATTATAATTATTAAATCAAAGTAGCACAATGCTAAAATTGAAGATTTTTCCTCTAAGAGCGATCTATTTGTTTACTGTAATTGAGTATATCTACTTTTCACGCTTGAGGTGCAGGATCAATCGCCCCTTTCACCAAGTACCATGAATGGAATACAAAAATCAGACAAATTTGAATTGTAGATTACAATAGTATGATATTAGAGCAATGCACATTATCCTCACACACGAGCAAGCTGATTTTGATGCACTAGCATCGCTGCTGGGAGCGTATTTGCTTAATGAAACTGCGCTTCCATTACTGCCACGCCGGCTGAACCGCAACGTACGCGCTTTTATCACATTGTATGGGATGGAGCTGCCATTCGTTGAACCTCAAGACCTACCGGATGAACCAGTCAATTTTGTAACAATGGTAGACACTCAATCTAGAATTAGTGTTAAGGGGATGGGACCAAAGACTCAATTACAGGTGATTGACCACCATCCTTTGCGAGAGGGGTTGCCCGAAGATTGGATTGTAACGACAGAAAAAACCGGAGCAACAGCGACAATACTGGTTGAAGCTTTACGTGAACAAAATGGAAGATTAGATCCTATACATTCCACACTTTTACTTTTGGGTATTTACGAAGATACTGGTTCACTAACTTACACTCGCACGACTTCCCGGGATTTACGAGCGGCAGCATTTCTTTTAGAGCAAGGAGCAAGTTTGCAGATCGCAAATGACTTCCTCAATCATCCTCTCTCTCAAGCTCAACAGGAATTATATGAACGCTTGCGCACCGATTTAGAACACTTCAGCATCCATGGTCATACTGTAGTTATTGCGTGCGGTGATGCCAGGGAGATGGAGGAAGAGCTTTCGAGTGTCGCCCATAAGCTGCGGGATTTGCTAGACCCTGATGCATTTTTTATGCTCGTCACCACACGAGGGGGCGTGCAGCTGATTGCAAGGTCTACATGTGATAATATCGATGTGGCTGCAATTACCGCTGAGTTTGGTGGGGGAGGACATGAACGTGCAGCAGCAGGTTTAATTCGAGACCTAGATGTGGAAAGTCTGTGTGCCAAACTGGTTCAAATGCTTCCAGAATATGTATATGCTTCTATCACAGTCTCCCAAATCATGTCACGCGATCCTCAGCTGCTTGCACCTGACACTCCCGTAAAAGAAGCTTCTCAAAGGATGCGTCGTTATGGTTATGAGGGTTTTCCTGTGGTACAAAATGGAAGGGTTATTGGTCTGCTAACGCGCAGAGCTGTGGATCGAGCAATGGCACATAAGCTTAATTTAAATGCAGCCAGTCTCATGGAAGCTGGAGAGCATACCGTCAAGCCCGATGATTCCACGGAACAATTACAGCATGTCATGACTGAGACGGGATGGGGACAAATCCCAGTTGTTGATCCCGGTAAGGGTCAGATTATAGGGATCGTCACTCGTACAGATTTATTAAAAACACTTACCCATCAGCCGAGATTTCCTGGAAGTCCAAATCTAACTTCAAGGCTCGAATCAGTATTACCTGCAGAGCGGTTGGCTTTACTAAAAATCATTGCCGGTCAGGCTCATGAGCAACGTGCAGCCCTTTACATTGTGGGTGGGTTTGTACGAGATTTACTTCTGGAACTACCAAGTCTGGATTTTGATTTTGTTGTCGAGGGCGACGCGATCGTCTTAGCGCAAGCTTTAGCACAGGAATTCGGTGGACGTGTGACGAGTCACTCTCGTTTTGGGACTGCAAAATGGCATATCAGCGATCAGGAGTCCTTATCAGTTAAATATGGTATGACGTCCCACAAATATAAATTGGATCTTGATTGTATAGATTTTGTTTCAGCTCGCACAGAGTTTTATACTCATCCAACGGCATTACCGACGGTTGAGCGCGGAAGTATTAAACTTGATTTACACCGCCGTGATTTCACGATCAATACGTTAGCTCTACGTTTAGATGGTCGTCATTATGGTGAATTACAAGACTACTGGGGTGGCTTTAACGATATACGAGATCGTATAGTACGAGTTCTCCATTCCCTTTCTTTCGTTGATGATCCCACCAGAATTCTGCGTGCGGCACGATTTGAACAACGTTTTAAGTTTTCTATCGAGAGCCGCACAATGGACTTATTAATAGAGGCTATTCCGTTGCTTGATCGCCTTTCTGGGGACCGCATCCGCCATGAGCTGGATCACATCCTCGTTGAAGCGACAGCTTCTCAAATATTATCTCGATTACAGGAATTAAATTTACTTACCGCGATAGAACCGGCATTAGTATGTGATGATTGGTTGATTGCGCGTCTGGAAACGCTTAGGACATTTCAACCAGAAGATTGTTGGAATTTGGTAGGCTATTCAAATGACCATCAACGTAAAAGAGATCTATCATACATACTGTGGTTCATACGCCTGTCTAGTGAAGAATTACAAAGGGTAATAGATCGGTTGAGGATACCTACCAATTTAGTGAATGTCATTTTATCCGCCAATGACTTATGGCGAAATCGTGAGGCTTTGGTATCTGCTTCATCAAGCGAAGTTGTTGCTGCGTTGGATGCGGTTCCCCCGCGCTCTCGTTTTGGTTTGTTCCTGGCATCGTCTGATAATAAACTGCGGGATATCATCCAGATGTATATTACCCGTTGGCAGTATATTACACCCATGATCAATGGTCACGATCTAAAAGAAAGAGGCATACCCCCCGGCCCAATTTACCGCAAGATCCTTTCCAGTTTACGTGCTGCTTGGGTGGATGGAGATATAACATCAAAGGAAGAAGAAATAGTTTTATTAGAAGAATTAATTCAAGATAGGGGATCCGAATAAATGGAGAAGCTCTTTTCACCCAACCAGTTCCAATCTCAAAATTCAATCCAGCTTACTTATCTTGAGGTATATCTATCTAAATAATGGATGCATTTTTATTTTTTTTGATTGATTTTCCCGGGTTCGTATTCGTCGTTTTAAAAAAACCGATTTACCAAACTTTGAATGGGATGGAGAGTTCGCGCATTTTTGCAGGCTGAAAAAGGAAATCTATTAATGTTCTCTTGAGGCAATGCAGTTCTCTGGTTGGTTTGGAGGGGGAGAACATTTTTTCTTAGTATTAAGGTAAATTAATCGGTTGTATAGCTGGTAACCTTGCGGATAAATTAGTTCCATGCTAAAATTTTACTAGTTTTACACTGGTACTGATGCAGTCGTCGATGAAAAGTGGGCAACCCCCACTTTTCTGCATGTTATCTAGATTTACACTCCAATCGGAGAAAGAGCAAGTATGAAGAACGAGTTTGAATTGGCATTCAATGAGGTAGTTGAACAAAAACGGCTTCCGAAAGATGTTATTTTGGAAGCTCTAAATGCTGCTATGGTCTCTGCATATCGGAGATCAAAAAACGCTTCTAATGCACAACTTATCGAGGCCGAGATTGATTCGGAAACCGGTCGTGTACAAATTTTCGCTGAAAAAGAAGTCGTTGAGGTCGTAGAGGATGCACGTACTGAGGTCTCCCTTGAGGATGCCCATAAGGTGGATGCTGATTCCGAGATCGGGAGTATGGTTGTAGTTGAATCTACTCCTAGAAACTTCGGGCGTGTAGCCGCGCAAACAGCGCGGCAGGTCATACAGCAAAGGATTCGGGAAGCTGAACGTGAGGCTCAATTTGAGTATTACAGCAAACAAATCGGAGAAATCATCAGTGGGGTAGTCCAATCTGTACATGCTGGAGGTGTGACCCTTGGAATGGATATGAAGGCGGAAGGGATCATGCCGCGCAACCAACAAATCCGTGGAGAGCGATTCCGGGTTCATGACCGGGTTCGAGCACTGCTTTTGGAAATCAAATCAACTCCACGTGGACCCCAAATCATACTGTCGCGTGCTCACAGCAATTTTCTAAGACGACTGTTAGAAAATGAGGTGCCAGAAGTCTATCACGGATTGGTTGAAATAAGATCAATTTCCCGTGAGCCTGGACACCGTTCCAAAGTAGCTGTTTCTGCGCTTCAGGCTGGTGTGGATCCTGTTGGTGCTTGTGTCGGAATTCGTGGCGTCCGCATTCAAGCAATCGTCAGGGAGCTAAACGACGAGAAGATAGATGTCATTGAATGGAATCCCGATGCAACGTTGTATATCGCAAAATCGTTGAGCCCTGCCAGAGTTGCGGGCGTCTACTTGAAAGATCTTGGTGACGAAGCTAAAACTGCCACTGTGGTTGTTCCAGAAGATCAACTAAGTTTAGCAATTGGACGAGATGGACAAAATGCTCGTCTAGCTGCGAAGCTGACATCATGGCGCATCGACATTAAAAGCCTCCCTGAGGCTGCGACAGACGCACTTCATAAGCTGCAAAAGATCCCATCCTATGCTGAGATTGCTGAGGGTGAAGCTGAAATATGTCCGCAAGTTGAAATAATCCTAGCAAAGAAGTCCGAAGGTCGTCCGATAACTCCAGAGGAATATCGGGTGCTCACTCAATTTGTGGACCGTGTAGAGAAAGGCATAAACAAACAATATCAGATTGAAAGAGATGCAGAGCAGGAGCGAATTCAAGAAATCCGTTCGACGATCCCCGATCCTGCTTTTAAGATGCCCTTGGAAAAATTTGAAGTTACTGATCGAGTATATGCTGTAATCAGTGAAGCCGGGTTTCAGACGGTTGGGAATCTTATGCTGCAATGGAAATTAGATTCAGATGAAATATTAGCTTTGAAGGGAATGGGTCCGAAAGGTATGAAGGTGCTTGAAGGTGCATTAGATAGTGTTACCTACCCAGTCGAAGAAGTAGTAGAAGAAGCTGCTGTGGAGGAAGGTGAGGCTGATATCGAAACACCCGAAGCCATAGAGGAAGTTAGTGAAGAAGCCTTGCAGGCTGAAGGTGAAGAAACTGAAATCCCATCTCCAGAAACTGCAGTAACCGATCTGGAAGAAGATGCCCCTAAAGAAGATGAGTTAGAGGTTGAACCTGTAGCTGAAGCCGAAGTACCGGTCGCAGAAGAGTTGAGCGAGGAAGAGAAGGTTTTTGACGCCGAGACAGAATCGGGTACTTTTGAAGAAATCGTGACACAGACCCCCGATGTACTGGAATTCGAGCTTGTAGATGAGGAAATCGAAGAAATCGAGGGTAAAAAGAAAAAGGAAAAGAAGAAAAAATACATAGAAATTGAATACGATCCCGATCATGATGCCATGCTTGTAAAGAAGAAACGAAAACGTGAAGTTCAAGATTGGGAAGAGGATTGGTAATATTAGTCGGTTATCAATAGCGAGAATTGGTGTCAAGGAAAAGAACAAGACGAAAACATGTGCCCCAGCGCACTTGTGTAGGTTGTCGAGAGGTGCTACCTAAAAGAGAATTAATTCGAATTGTCCGTTCACCGGATGGTGTAGTGATAGATCTGAAAGGAAAAATATCAGGTCGCGGCGCATATTTACATGATAGACGCTCGTGCTGGGAACGAGGCCTGAAAGGTGCACTTGCCAACGCGTTGAAAATTGAACTAACTGACGAGGACCGGGAGAAATTGTTAGTTTTTATGGCATCGTTACGCGAAGGGGAACCTACTCAGGATATAAATATATTATGAGTAGAAATTGGATATTGATAATCAATAATTTTCACCTGTATGCCCGCATGACCTAATATCTGTGCGTTGAACGTTGGCGACAGGATTAGTGGATAAATATTGGTGAGTGGAAACAAGCTTAACTTGCTATACGCATTTAGAACGCTTCATCATACTTGATGTGTTCATTTGGGTACAGACAAATCCTGATATTTTCGAGGTATTGAATGAGCGACAATGGTCAAAAAATGAACGAGCAAGCAATGAATGGGCAAGAGATAAAGACAATAGAATTGCCTTCCTCGATAACCGTCCGTGATTTTGCGAATAAAATCGAAAGTAGCCCCATTGAAGTCATAAAAAACCTTATGGCAAATGGGGTTATGGCGAATATCAATCAGCAGATAGATTTTGATACCGCTGCTATTGTTGCGGCAGAGATGGGTTATGAAGCGCAACTCGAAACCTTGGAAGATGTAAGAGAGGATGAAAAGGGGGAAATCCCGCTTTGGCGGCGGATTATTGCGGATGAAAATCCTGAAGATTTAGACATTCGCCCACCCGTGATCACCATCCTGGGTCACGTCGATCACGGAAAAACTACACTGCTTGATGCAATTCGTAACACTGATGTAGCTGGGGGAGAATCTGGCGGGATTACACAACATATAGGCGCCTATCAGGTCAAACATAATGGTCGCGAAATTACATTTTTAGATACACCGGGACACGCTGCTTTTACTGCAATGAGAGCCCGTGGTGCGCAAGGTGCTGATATTGTCGTTCTTGTTGTTGCTGCCGACGATGGGGTCATGCCTCAAACTCGTGAAGCCGCGTCTCATGCCAAAGCAGCTCGTGTGCCAATAATTGTGGCTATAAATAAGATCGATAAACCAAACGCAGATAGCGAAAGGACAAAACAGCAATTAGCTGAGATTGGACTCATTCCTGATGAATGGGATGGTGATACTATCATTGTTCCCATATCAGCCAAGTTGCAGGAGGGATTGGAGGATTTATTAGAGGCAATTTTACTGGTGGCCGATAATATCGATATAAAAGCCAATCCGGAAGGAAAAGTAGTTGGAACCGTGATTGAGGCGGAACGTGACAGATCGAAAGGTGTAATGTCAACTTTGCTGGTGCAAAATGGCAGCCTTGAAATAGGTGATATTGTTGTAGCCGGGATTGCACATGGTCGTTTACGAGCCATGTTCAACCATCAGGGACGGAATATTAAAGAAGCCCATCCCTCTGCTCCAGTCTCGGTTATGGGCTTTCATGAAGTGCCTCAAGCAGGGGATTTGTTTCAAGTGGTGGTATCCGACCGTGAAGCCCGCGCATTAATTCGGAGACGCAAAGAGGTCCAAAAACTTGCTGAGACTCAGCCAACGAGTGCAGTTACTCTGGAGCAATTATTTGATAGTTATCAGACAGGGGAAGTGCGTGAGCTTCGGCTGATCATAAAAGCCGATGTGCAGGGATCGTTAGAACCGATAATTACATCCCTTAATGAGATGAGTGAAGGCGATATAGAAGTGAATGTCCTGCATGCTGGGACTGGAAATATCGGTGAGAATGATGTTATGTTGGCAGCAGCTTCAAGAGCTATAGTGATTGGTTTTAATGTTGAAGCAGATGTTGCTGCCCGTCGGCTAGCTGATGCAAAGAATGTATCTATACGACAGTATGATATTATTTATCGTCTTACTGAAGACATTGAGAAAGCTTTGAAAGGCATGCTCGAACCTGAAGAAATTGAGACGAAATTGGGACAAGCTGAAGTTCGGGACATATTCCGAATCTCGAAAGTGGGAAAAATTGCAGGTTGTCATGTGTTAGAAGGGGAGTTACGCCGTAACGCTCGCATACGAGTATTAAGGGCAAACGAAGAGATATTCGATGGAGAGTTATTGTCGCTTAAACATCACCAGGATGATGTCCGAGAAGTGAAGTCTGGGTTTGAATGTGGTGTTGCTATCAAGGACTTCTCAAAATTTGAAGAAGGTGATGTATTAGAGAGTTATATCGTAGAATTGGTTGCAGCAGTTTAATTGTTGCGGTCGGAATGTGAGGCTGATCATGGTTTCAAAGTTGCGGGCGAAAAGGATAGCTGATCGAATAAATGAAGTTTTATCCGAAATGTTGATCTATGATGTATCCGACCCACGCTTGGTTGGGGTTTCGGTCACCGATGTTAAAGTCGATCGTGAGATGGCATTTGCAAACATCTATGTTTCCGCTCTCGAAGGTGCTTCCAGATCAGGCGAGATCTTAGAGGGGCTGGAACATGCGAAGGGTTATATACGAAGTGCATTAGCAGACCGAATTGAATTGCGCACGTTTCCAGGTTTGCGCTTCCACTGGGATCCCACTTTTGAGAAGGCTGAAAGGATCGATCGTTTAATTGCTTCTTTAGATACCAAAGAGATTTCTTCAGATGAAAGTGATTCTCAATCAGATGATAACGTAGCACTTGGTTCCCCAATCGATACAGATGAGGGTTTGAACACGGATGGATAAGACCTTATTGAATTTTGCGGGTAAGCAATTTAGGTCTGCCGAGCGAATCATGATCGTTTCTCATATTCGTCCAGATGGGGATGCAATTGGATCGCTAATTGGATTTGGGTTGGCATTGCAAGCAGAAGGGAAAGACGTCCAGATGGTTTCTGGAGATGGTGTTCCACCCAATTTCAGACATCTGGCTGGATGGGACAGGGTTCGAAAACGCCCTCAAGGAGAATTTGATGTTGTTGCTGTTCTGGATTGTTCAGACTTAGACCGGGCAGGAAAAGTTCTGGATGGATATTCCGAACCAGATATAAATATAGATCACCACCGGACTAATTTGGATTTTGCGAAAATGAATGTTGTTGATACTAGTGCTGTGGCAACAGCAGAAATCCTGGTCGAATTATTAACAGTTGCCGGTTTTCCCTTTTCACAAACTATAGCTTCGGCGTTTTTGACAGGAATCATCACCGATACACTCGGATTTCGTACTTCTAATATGACCCCGAAAGCTCTCCGGATTGCGGCAGATTTGATGGAACTTGGAGCAGATTTGCCCAAATTGTATCAAAAAGCGATGATTGATCGTTCTTTTGAGGCCGCACGTTTCTGGGGTGAGGGTCTGGTGCATTTGGAACGTGATGGTCACATGGTTTGGACGACTTTATCCCTGGCTGATCGAAAGACTGCGAAGTATCCTGGTCGCGATGACGCCGATTTGATCAACGTTCTTTCGACTATAAATGAGGCGAATATCTCTCTTATTTTCGTGGAGCAACCCAATGGGCGAGTGAAGGTTAGCTGGCGTGCCCAGCCCGGATATGATGTTTCAAAAGTAGCTTTACAATTTGGTGGAGGTGGTCATCCCTCTGCATCAGGAGCCGATATTGAAGGTAATATGGTGGATGTAAGGGAATTGGTACTGGCTCAGACTCGCGATCTGTTATAAGTAGATGAAAATCAAGAGTTATTTGTAAACAGGGTTAATTCAGCTTGAAAATACTCAGAAATTGTTTTATCGGATCAAATTAAAGACAATATCGGTTTCGTCACATTGGGGTCGGGAAATCGCCACGAAATGCTCAAATTATTGATTTAATATAAATGAGTCAAACTGTCGTGTAATAAAAGGAATGGGATAAAAGAGATGGATCAAGATAACATTAAAAATGTCGTATCGGGTGTACTGGTTGTCGATAAACCTACAGGAATGACATCTCACGATGTCGTTCAAGTTGTCCGCCGTGGCACAGGTATTCGCAGGGCCGGCCACACAGGTACACTGGATCCCCGTGCTTCGGGTGTTTTGGTCATTTTAATTGGACCAGCAGTTCGCATGAGTGAATTTGTATCGGCCTCAGACAAGCGTTACCAGGCGACGATCCGGGTTGGAAGTTCAACCGACACATATGATTCAGAAGGGACCATAACCAACCAGACTTCAGACATAGACGTCAGTGAAGAGCAGTTTAACGAGATACTTCAACAGTATACGGGTGAAATTGAACAGGTTCCACCACCATACTCAGCCGTAAAAGTAAAAGGGCGCAAGGCTTATGAAATGGCTCGCCGTGGAGAAGAAGTAGAGCTTAAACCTCGTATTATCAATGTTTACAGCCTTGAAGTTTTGGAGTGGGATCCACCCGAGAGTGTAATCGATGTCTATTGTTCTTCGGGAACATATGTACGTTCATTGGCAAATGATATTGGGAAAGCATTAGGAACTGGTGCTTATCTTGTAGGTCTTCGTCGCACGAAAAGTGGTCGTTTTACACTGCGGGATGCGGTGCCGCTTCGCATTTTACAAGAAGCGTTTGAAGCAGGTGATTGGTACAATAACTTGATCCCAGCAGCCGAAGCGCTTGCTGATTGGCCGATGGTGGAATTAGATGCTGATCAAATGGAATTTGTACGCCACGGGCATCGAATTCCGGCTGAATCAGGTCAAACTGGTTGGGCACGAGGGGTGAGTGAACAAGGTGATCTTGTGGCGCTGATGGAAGTGGATGAAGACACCTTGGAATGGCAGCCTCGCAAGGTCTTCTTCCAAACTTGATGATTGTGATTGATTAATTGGTCACATCTTTACCTGGTGTATGAACCTTTGTCAATCAGTTGAAGCCGCGCTAAGCATCGAGGTTCGGGTTGATTATGCAGCATTTCTGGTCCTTAGATCAAGTTTATTTGAAAGACGCCTGGCTTACGATCGGATCATATGATGGGGTACATCTTGGACACCGGGCGATCATCCACGGATTAATCGCTGGCGCTCATGAAGTCAATGTCCCAGCCGTTGTAGTCACTTTCCATCCACATCCCGCGACGGTTCTTAGAGATCGCAGCGGGCAGTTTTATCTCACTACACCCGAGGAACAGGCTTCCTTGTTGGGAGATATGGGCGTTGATGTCCTGATCACACACCCATTTAATAAAGAAATCTCCAAAATGTCCGCTTATGATTTTATAGCTGAGATGTACCAACATTTAGATTTCAACCATCTTTGGGTTGGACATGACTTTACCTTGGGACGTGACCGCGAAGGGGATATCCCAACTTTACAAAAACTTGGAGAGAGTTTTGGATATCAATTGAATATTGTAGATCCAGTAAAATTTGAAGGCGGTGTGGTCTCTTCGAGCGTAATCCGCGCTGCGTTGGCAAGTGGGGACATGGAGATGGCACATGAATTACTAGGTAGACCATATCAAGTAAACGGTGTCGTGATCCCAGGTGATGGTCGCGGGAGAACGTTTGGGATTCCGACAGCCAATCTTGATGTCTGGTCAAAAAAGGCTTTGCCAAAGGTCGGTGTTTATGTGTGCCATGCTGTTATCGACGGGAAAATCTGGGGAGCGGTGACCAATATTGGCGTTCGACCGACATTCGATGCAAACAAGCTTTCACCTCGAATAGAAACACACCTATTGAATTTCAATGAAAAAATCTACGGTCAAACGATGAGTGTGTTTTTTATCACCAGGCTGCGGGATGAAAAACGTTTCTCAAATACCCAAACACTGGTAAATCAGATACACTTAGATATTCATACTGCAGAAGCGATTTTTGAATCAGAAGTGGATAAGTTTATAGGTAATCGAGCATAATGAGACAATATCTGGACTTGCTGCGGTATATCCACGAAAATGGCGTTCAAAAAGACGACCGTACCGGGGTTGGGACGATTTCCGTTTTTGGTTACCAGATGCGGTTTGACCTGAGTGACGGATTCCCGCTGCTGACCACTAAAAAACTGCACCTGAAGTCCATTATTTATGAGCTGTTATGGTTTCTGCAAGGGGATACGAATGTTAAATATCTTCAGCAGAATGATGTCCGAATATGGAACGAATGGGCGGATGAGAATGGAGACCTGGGACCGATATATGGAGGTCAATGGCGCTCGTGGAGAACTGCAGATTCACGCTCGATTGATCAGATTACAAGCGTAATTGAAGAGATTAAAACAAATCCAAGTTCACGAAGGTTGATAATCAGCGCTTGGAATGTGGGTGAAATTGACCAGATGGCATTGTCGCCTTGCCATGTAATGTTTCAATTTTATGTTGTTGGAGGCATGCTGTCCTGCCAGCTGTACCAGCGCTCAGCCGATATTTTTTTGGGAGTACCTTTCAATATTGCCTCATATGCGCTACTCACTCTCATGGTTGCTCAGGTGTGTAATCTAAAAGCTGGTGAATTTATACACACATTTGGAGATGTCCATTTATACATAAACCATATAAACCAGGCAGCACTGCAGCTCTCTCGCCAGCCGTACCCGCTTCCCCAAATGAATCTTAATCCAGAAATATCATCCATCTTCGATTTTCAATACGACGACTTTGAATTGATAAATTATCGGGCTCACCCTCATATTAAAGCCCAGGTTGCAGTGTGATATAAAGAAAAGTCTGGAAGAGCTGAAATCGAGCAAATCCGGTATTAATTTCCTCTTATGAATTGTGCCGTTATGATTATTTCAATAATCGCTGCTGTAGATGAATGTGGGGGTATTGGTGTGCAGAACAGCCTACCCTGGAGATTGAAAGCCGATCAGAAACGGTTTAAAAGATTGACAATGGGACACCATTTGATAATGGGGAGAAAGACTTATGAGACGGTTGGGAAACCACTGCCAGGCAGAACCAGTATAGTGATCACTCGCAACCCCGATTATTTCATATCAGACTGCCTGGTAGCTCATTCAGTTGAAGATGCACTTTCAATCGCAGAAATCAGCCAAGAGGATGAAGTGTTCGTCATTGGAGGGGGCGATATTTTTGTACAATCTCTTCACCTGGCTGACCGTTTGTATCTCACCATCGTTCATACCTGTGCACAAGCGGATGTTTTCTTCCCGGGATACCAGCCGGAGAGCTGGGTCGAGAACTGGTCCTCTTATCACCCTCCAGATGAGGATAATCAATATCCTTCTACATTCAAGTTGCTGGAGCGGAAACTAACCTGAAGGTTTGTCCAGTCAATGGTTGAGCGAATCCAGCGAACGCAATCATGAATTTCATTCTTGCGGCTTGACTCTCCGCGGTTGATCTGTTTAATCCACTAATCTACATCCCCATCTTTTCCAAGCCAGGCGTTGGCTGCTTTGAGAGCCTGTTTGCTGGAGTATAGTAA
>CBFDCK010000007.1:0-51004 GCA_965603285.1 uncultured bacterium | reverse complement strand
GAGATGAGACGGTTTGCGTTTGGGGTGATTTTGATGTTGATGGTCAGACGTCTACAGCTCTACTCACTTCAGCGCTTCGTGATTTAGGTTTCGATGTCATTCATCACGTTCCGGTCCGAGGAGTGGAGTCACACGGTGTTAATTTACCCGTGTTAAAAGAAATTCTTTATTCGGGTGATAGTCTTGATGTCCAATTGATAATAACGTGTGATACGGGGATATCATCCATCGATGAAATCCTATATGCTCAGGAGCGCGGGGTTGATGTGATCGTCACAGACCATCATGACCTGCCAGATTTTCTGCCGCCGGCTTATGCGATTGTTAACCCCAAAATGCTGCTGGATGGACACGCTCTATCAACATTACCCGGGGTGGGAGTGGCTTATAAGCTTGTTGAGGAACTCTATCGACGAGCGGGAAGTATCGATAAAAGAGAGCAGTATCTCGATCTCGTCGCTTTGGGGATCGTATCGGATGTAGCCACACAAACTGGTGATACTCGCTATTTACTGCAGTGCGGCTTAGAACTATTAAGAAGCCCAGAGCGGATTGGTTTAATTCAGATGATGGAACTGGTTGAACTCGACCCCAAGTATCTAACAGAAGAACATATTGGGTTTATTTTAGGACCACGATTAAATGCGGTTGGTCGTCTCGGAGATGCAGAAGTTGGGGTAGAGCTGCTCACGACGGGAAGTGCTGCCAGGGCTAGAGTGCTAGCTCTTCAGTTGGAAGGCTTGAATGACAGGAGGAAATTACTGACCGACCAGGTGCTGCAAGGGGCACTCTCACAGATTGAAAAGGATCCAAGTTTGCTGGATTACAAAGCAATCGTAATTTCTTATCCAACCTGGCCAGCGGGTGTTATTGGAATCGTCGCCAGCCGGTTGGTTGAGTTATATAATAAGCCAGTTATCCTTATATCAGCGCCTGCGGGAGAGCTTGGACGCGGTTCAGCTCGATCTATCGAGGGTGTGGATATATCTGCTGCTATATCCGCAAACGAGGGGATATTAACAAGCTACGGTGGTCATCCTATGGCGGCTGGTTTGACTATAGAACCTGAGAGGGTGGATGAATTCAGACGCGCCTTATCTGAAACGATTGGAGAGCTTGGTGAACTACCTGAACCTGGACTTATAATCGATGGGTATGTCAAATTATCCGAGTTGACGATTGAATTTGTATCTGATTTGGAAAGGCTGGCACCGTTTGGGGCAGGGAATCCGGCGCATGTTTTTGTAAGTGAAAAGATGAAAGTGAAGAATTATAACGAGGTCGGGCGAGGGGAAGAGCATATAATTTTAACTCTTGCGGATGAGAACGGAGCAGAACATAAAGTGGTGTGGTGGAACGGCTCGGAAAAATACCGGCAATCACACTTGATAGATGGGATGTTCGAGCTCGCCTATTCAGTCCGCTTCAACACGTATCGTGGGAAACGCGATATTCAGATAGAGTTGATCGATTATCGATTCCATGAAGATTATGAGGAGGCTCGTCCAGAAGAGGCGGAAATCGAGGTGATTGACTACCGGGAGGAGTTATCTCCGGTTTCATTGGTCCAAAGAGAATTGGATGTGGGAGAAACCCAAATCTGGGCGGAGGGAGAAGTAGTTAGTAGGCTTAAAGATGAGGATCTACCTGACGAATTTGTTCACAGGATACATAATCGATTCGGGTTGACCCCTTGCGATGTGTTAGTGATCTGGACAACCCCACCGGGGAGGGCGGAATTAGATTACGTGCTGGAGAAAGTAAAGCCAACAAAAGTAATACTTATTGGGGTAAGCCCTTCAACTGATCGATTAGATAGATTTCTAAAACGATTGATTGGATTAGTAAAATTTAGTTTAAAAACTAAACACGGGAGGGTGATTTTAACAGAATTAACCGCGGCAATGGCTCATAAGGAGGTCACTGTAAGGGTGGGTATTGATTGGCTTTCTGTTCAAGGGTATAACAGTAGATATACTTCTGGCGGTGATGAAATTATTTTTTCAAATGAAGACCGCAGGGTTTCAACGGAGACGAGCATGATCACGGAGCAACTGAAGACGCTTCTTGAAGAAACCGCCGCATTTCGGGCATTTTTCATTAAGGCAGATCCTGACAGGCTGATTCATAGTTTATAATAAATTAGTCCTGTTTGCATGGAAAGGTAAGTAGTACTAATTGGGAGCTTGGATTTTGTGTTGGGAGGTTAAAATGGCGGATGAAAAATTTGACGAAAAAGAAAGAGAGAAAAGCGAAGAGAAGTGGCATCGTGATCCACTAAGTGCGATCATATGGGCATTGATCTTTATTTGGGCCGGGTTAGTACTCCTGGCTAGCAATCTGGGATATTTAAACCAGCTGATAAGCCGCGCCGTTATTGTCACTGGTATAGAGCAAATCGATAAAGCCATCAGCGCTTGGCCGATCATTCTTATCGGGGCAGGTGTTCTAATGCTTTTTGAAGTGCTTATCCGCTTGCTGATACCCGAATACCGGCGCCCAGTGACCGGCACTATAATTTTTGCCTTTATCTTGATTGCAGTTGGTTTAAACAGTCTGATCGGGTTTAGTTGGAATCTTATCTGGCCATTAATTCTGATTGCGATTGGGTTGTCAATATTGTTTAGAGGACTGGGTCGCAAGAAGGAATAGCGCTCGCCTCATAAACGATCTAGATTAAAGCTTGAAAGCTCATCCCAGGCGTAGCGTAACGGCGTCCACCATTCTTCTCGACCAATACAACGAAAATATGGATGTTGAAATGACCGGATTAAATCGCCAATCCTGTAGCGCGGCAATATTGGCGTGGATACTATCAGGGAGCCAATTTCACCAGGGCGCATCTCGTGCAGCATCTTGACGCCCGAACGGTTTTCGACTTCGAAGAAGAATAAATCATAATTAGGGACCCATGCCCTTTTTTCGTCGCGCTGTTGTCCAAACATACCTTCCGTTGTGCCGTAGATTTCTCGGATTAGCGTTTGACCGAAAAAAGCATTAAGCGAAGGTTGATAGCGAGTATTGATACCTGGCACACTTCCCAATGTCATGATTTGCGTTTTCCATAAATCTTTTGGATAGACTTTATGGTTTTTTCGTAGAAAGCGGGCGAAGCGCAACGCTGTCGGACATACCCCACCAACCAGGGTAACATTTTCATCTTTGCATTTCTCGTAAGCCAACTCAAAGCGTTTTTCCCAATCCTCGATTGATTTCCCGCCTCCTAATGCATCAATTTCTTCTTGGGCAGGGACAGACCGAATTGGAGTAAATGTTGATACGTATTTGGTATAAATACCGGAGCTGTAGCCATATTCGAGTTCCTGACTTCCTACTTTTACTATTCCTACGTTAGACGGAAAATTTAAATTAAGGTTTACGCCCTTAAATAATTCATATCGACCAGTGTTTGCAACGTAGTTCATCATAGCTCGACCAGCACTTATCCTGATGCGTAAGTCAGTGGGAGTCATAGGAATGAATTTGGATTCGCCTTTTGTTGTTCCCCGGGTGATCGCCCAGCCGACAGGCTGTTCGCAAAGTAATTCAGAGATATCGCCCGCCATAACCTTCTCGATAATTGGTTTGAAAACATTATATGTGGCAATGGGAAATGCCCGTCGGTAATCATTTATAGTATTAATTTGGTCCGCGCTGTGCCGGTTTCCATATCTTGTTTGCCAATAATCTCTTAGCAGGCGGTGTAATACTTCAGTCTGTGCCTTTTCGGGATTATCGATAGCTTCATGCCAAGGTTTCAATAGACCGGTGATCATTTGTTCCGCAGCTTTCGGGTCAATATCTGTAGTCATGATGGTTGATCCTTGAATTTCTAATATGAAAGCACGAAAACCTTTTTCGTTCTTTGACGGATTTTGTCACGGTTATGACATAATTGAACATTATAAATGGTAAACTAAGTCATAGTGTGGTAAAACAAAGAAATTCGCGGAAGAGATAGGAACGGAGTCGATAATGTCGCGTGTCACCGTTGTTACAGATAGTACTGCTAGCATACCCGATAGAATTATCAGTGAATTAAACATCCATCTGGTACCCTATTACATACATCGCGGCGAGGAAGTCCTTCTTGACCTTGTTACAGTGCAACGGGAGACATTCTTCCAGTGGTTGACGACTGCAAAAAAGCTTCCCACAACATCTAACCCAAGTCCGGGTGATTACCTGACAATGTACACGAAATTAGTCGAGGAAGAAGGGGCAGATGGAATCATCAGCATTCACATGACCTCGAAGGGGAGTGGGGCTTATGGGTCGGCGACAGTTGCAAAATCGATGTTTCTAGAAAAACTTCCCAATGTCAGGGTTGAAGTGATTGATACCTTAAACGTATCGATGTGTCAGGGGTGGATGGTCATTGAAGCTGCTAGAGCTGCTCTTGCTAATTATTCTTTTGATAACATCATCCAACGTGTGAGAAGCATGATTCCGATCACACACATGGTCCAAACTGCAGATACCCTAAAATATTTGTACATGGGCGGCAGGATTGGTAAAGCCAAACATTTATTGGGTTCTATTTTAAATATTAAACCACTTATTGGTATGGAAGACGGGATTATCGTCCCGCTGGGACAGGCAAGAAGCCGTAAAAAGGCTTATGGAATGATGGCAGAGATGGTCGAGAAGACCGTTGGAAAAGATAGAAAGATTGATGTTGCTGTTGTCCACGCGGCTGCTTTAGAAGAGGCTAAAAAGCTTAAAGCAATAATTGAAGCGCGCCTGGAGTGTGTTGAAACAGTGATTGCTGAATTATCACCGGCTTTGGGCGTTCACACCGGTCCGGGGACGGCTGGTATTTGTTTCTATCCAGTCATCGAAAGGGATGAGTAAAGGAAAGCGATTTCAAACTATAATTTTTGGAGGGTAGGTACCATGTCTGATGATCCCATAAAAGATGTGCTGCGAAGGTTACCATACGGCTTATACAGTATCACAAGCCGTATGGACGATGAAATCAATGCAATGGTTTTAAACTGGTTTTCACAAGTATCCTTTGAGCCGCAGTTAGTGGCGATTGCAGTTCAAAAAACATCATATTCATACAAACTGATAAGCCAGGGCAAAGTCTTCATCGTAAACGTTTTCAACAAAGAAGATGTCGGTGCAATAAAACCTTTCATCAAAGGTCATTCAAAGAGCCCTGATAAGATGATGGATGCGATGTTTACGGAAGGACCAATAACGGGCTGTCCGATCTTAGAAGGAGCGGCTGCTTATCTTGAATGTAAGGTATCAGCCATCCATGATGTTGGTGGCGACCATAATATTATTGTGGGGGAGGTGGTTGGAGCGGGCAGTATAAAACCTGGGGATGCAAAAGACGCATTAACTTTACCGGATTTAGGATGGAGCTACGCGGGGTAGATCAGGATACATAATTTTCCTTAACTATCAGGATCGATTGCTCCTGGTTGTTCAATCTCCAAGACTTCGCCGTGAACATTAATTCTGATACGGAAACCCATCATACCCATGTAAGCGCGCGCTTCTTCAGGAATTCCGCGTTGAAGTAAATTGTCGAATTGCTGGTCAATATTCTTTAATTGAGATGCGATCAAAGCCATAGAGAAAATGTCGTCTTGCCCGAGCATTTTCGCGGCTTGTTCGCTAATGACTTCTTCGTGACCTGCGATCATTTCTACCATGGACTCAAAAACCTGGCGATCGACTTGCTCTGAGGGGATATGCCGGCGGAAGCCAGCATCATTAACCACATAGCAAGGTTCGTCCCCAATATTGACTATTTCGACAGCCTGATCGTATTCGTCGGTTATCAGTCCAGCAAAGACGGCTTGTGACGTCATTGTTTACCATCCAATTATTTACCTAGAATTATATTCATAAAACCTTGAGGGTAGAATTAGAAATTTATAAATATTCTGCGAGAGGATTTAACGGCGCACCCTTACAACGGTGCCTACGGATGCGAAGTTGTACAGCCATTTTGCATCGTTTGTCTGTAGATTCACACAACCATGACTCATGGGTGTGCCAAAGTTGTTGTGCCAATAGGTCCCATGCAGCCCGTAATCCTTATAGAAATACATCACGTAGGGGACATCTTGCAGGGAATAATCAGGTCCAGTCATATTTGCATATTTATACTTGACGTAAACGTTGAATTTACCAGTAACAGTTGGGTACTGCCAGGTACCTGTGGAGACTACAAATTTTTCGACAAGCGTATTTCCTTGATAAGCAAGTAAACGTTGACGTGATAAAACCACATCAATCCAGTGCTCATTCTTTCCTACACCTTCTGGTCGTTTGACCGTTCTTACTTCTTTGGTTGGTTGTTGAGCCTCAATCGGAGAACTTGTTGGGGTTGAAGTATTCGTAGATGTTGCTGTGGGTGTATTTGTTGCAGTCGGTGTGGAGGTAAAGGTGGGCGTAGATGTAGGGGTAAACGTGGGTGTCGACGTGGGAGTTGAGGTGTAAGTAGTTGTAGGTGTAAAAGTTGAGGTGGATGTTGGCGTGCGGGTCGCTTTCTTGATTTGTACTTGTGCGACCGTTAGAGGTTCATTTTGGGGAATGGCGAAAGAAATGTTGGGAAGACCAAACCAAACGAAGGAGCCAAGAGAGATAATCAAGATTAGCAGCAACCAAGGGAGAATTGATGTTTGGTGTTTAACAGGCTTGACGGCAGTTGAGGGAAGGATAACTACTTCGTTCTGATGTTGGGGAAGATTAGGTTGTTCGGACCGCAGCCGTTGAATTGCCCAATGCATACCTTTACGAGAACGTTGGCTTTCGGGATTTATCTCCAACGCTTGTTTTAGATAGGCTATACTGGCTCGAGGTGGAGCTATTGCAGCCAATACAAGCCATGGTTCTTCCCTTTCGGGAGCTAGAGAGACTGCTTTCTCCGCCCAGCGCCTTGCTTCTAGTCGCTCTCCACGCTTCAGCGCTTTGATAGCATGATAAATCGAATTTGTTACTGGATCTGATGGATTGGTCATGGAGTTGGTTGTTCAAGAGACGAGGTTATGCTTTCGTTGTTGATGAAACAAACAACACCATCTGCGATACCTTGAGCAGCTAATTCTGGAGTTTGAGTTAAAAACTGGCGATCTAGATTCAAGAAACCCGTTTCAATTATCACTGCGGCTGTACTATCATTTATTTCCCCAAAAGCGTGATAGCTAGTCATGTCTCCCGTAACGCTGGTACTGTGCAGAGGCATTCCAGTTATTTGGGAGTATCTGTTTCGCAAGCAGGCGGTCAATCGCGCAACCCTTTCCGGGCGCTTACTGCCCATAGCCTGAGCAACTTTAAATCCAGTTGCCAGGTCATTGATATAATCGCATGAATCGGCGTGGATTGATACTAAAGCCGTTGCCTCATATCCGGTCAAGCGTATGTCAAATTCTTTAAGTAGATCAACCTCATAGCCCTGCTCAGAAAGATATTTTTGAACGAGAGATGCAATTTTCAAGTTAACTTCTGCTTCAGTCAACCCATCATTACACACTGAACCGGGATCATTGCCCCAATGTCCGGCTACAATTCCCACTAATGGGCGGGTTCTAGGTGTTTTTGTTGGATTATCGGCAAGTGTGGGTGTTGGTACAGGGACGAAGCTGACGTTCTCCCAATCATTGCTCGGAACAGACACACCAGGAGTCCATGCTGTGAATAGTGTTGCCAATACAAATGCGACAACAAAAACAATCTGTAATTGATAAATAGCCCCCTTTTTCGAAGGGTTTTTTTCCTTTTCATTGTGGGAAGGTTTGTTGGAGGTTTCAATGTGATCGGTTTCCATTTTGACGCCATACTACCTTATACACAACAAGAGTGCAAGTAAAAAAATGTAGGGGGTTTATAGATATCGAGTATTAGATACAGATGCATATTTTCCTGGGATGTAAGCTCTTTTCTTATACGTGCAAATTATATGCCAATAAACCAACTGTTCTTTAACTAAAAAGATCCCTGCAAAACGCAGGGATATCAATTTATAAATCCGAATTAGAACAAACCCCAATCTGCCCCGGCTCCCTCTTCCATCATTGTTGGATCCCACATTTCTATACCGATTTCAACTGAGACAGGTCGCTCTAGCGCTTCCTCTGCTTTTTTGCGCGTCATCTCCATCATTGCTGGGGCATAAGGACAGAATGGCGTGGTGAGGATCATCTTAATCTCAGCACTCTCGTCTTCAATTTGTAGGTCTCTAATGAGCCCAAGCTCAATAATATTGAGACCAATCTCTGGATCAACTACCTGGCGTAAACTTTCACGTACTTTTTCGCTCAATTCTGGGAAAGAACTCTCTGCACCCCATGTAAGATTATACCGATTTGTAGTATCGTCTGACATTGTCATACTTCTAGTTTCTCCGTTGAATTCAATTTAGGGACTATAAAAATGCAGTGTGCATCACCGTTTAGCTTGCATTTTATTTTTTGAGTCGGGACATTTAGGATGGTGGATATCAGGGTTTGGTCGATTTTGCATACTTCTGGGTGATCTTGCCCAACATGAAAATAGGGGCAGCTTGTTTCATGAATCTGATATGTATCGCCTCGTTGTTCCCAGTCGATTGTGAAACCTTCATTCGTCAGCAATTCCATAACGAGATCAAGACGTTCTTCAATTGATAGATCATCTAACTCGTCTTTATACTCTTCGGCAAGGTCCTGAGCCATCTGGGTGAACAATTCATCCACCATTTGTTGGGGCATGGTTTCTTTTAGCTGTTCCAACAGGCGCAGGGTTAGTCGCAGATAGCGTTGTGGAAAACGTTCGCGACCTTCTTCGGTCAGGAAATAAACCCTGCGCGGTCTTCCAACACCGTGCCGTTCTTCGGTGGAATTTACCAAACCTTCAGATTGAAGCTTAGTGATGTGATGGCGTACGGATATAGGATTAATATCCACTGCCTGTGCCAGTTCATTAATCGTGCATTGTTCTTGAGTGAGCAGTGTCTTTAGAACTCGCTCGCGAGTACTTTCGCTTTGAATAATCATTGAATTACCTGTATGTCTAAGCCAATAAAATAAAATTCATTCTATTGGATGTTAAATTTATTTGATATTTATGGTGAGTATACTATGCGTGCTATATATTGTCAATATTTAAGATTATTATACTAAAAATTATTGACCTCATCCAATAATCTTGATATAATAACTCGATATACTAGATATTTATGCTAAATATTGACAGTAAAGGTAATTATTGCTATAATTCACGAGTTTGTATGCAAGGAATTGAAATCAATAAACTGATTATGTAAGGAGCTGTTTATGTCGGAACTGGATATCCGAAATGTGCATGTAGGCATCGATGGTCACGAAATTCTCAAGGGGGTTAATCTAATTGTGAAACAAGGCGAAGTCCATGCTCTGATGGGACCAAACGGTACGGGAAAATCAACCCTTGCTTATGCTCTTATGGGGCATCCTTCATATGAAATTACTGAAGGAGAGGTCTGCTTTAAGGGAATAAATTTGCTTGACTTGGAGCCTGATGAAAGGTCACACTTAGGACTGTTCCTGGCATTCCAGTATCCAGTAGCCATACCTGGAGTATCGGTAGCAAACTTCCTAAGAACGGCGATTAATGCCCAAAGAAGAGCCAAAGACCCGGATGATAAGGGTATATCAATCCCAGAATTTCGACGTATGCTAAAGGAACGTATGGACTTCCTTCAAATGGATCACTCTTTCGCCGGACGCTATCTAAATGAAGGATTCTCGGGAGGGGAGAAGAAACGTGCTGAAGTATTGCAAATGGCGGCTCTTCAGCCGGAAATCGCTCTCATGGATGAAACTGATTCTGGTTTGGACATCGACGCTTTGCGAATTGTTGCTGAAGGCGTGAATACGTTGCGTGGTCCTGATCTGGGTGTATTGGTGATCACTCATTATCAGAGGATATTGAACTATATCAAACCTGATTATGTACATATCATGCTGGATGGACAGATAGTTGAAACTGGTGGTCCAGAATTAGCCCTTCACCTGGAAGAGCATGGTTATGATTGGCTTCGTAAAAGGAATTATTCCGTCGCAGCATGACCGGCGTATCTAATCGTTACATACTCACCAAAGTCAAGGATTAACTTAGAGGATTTTATGAGTGATACCCAGATACTAAAAGATATTGGAGATTATCAGTTTGGTTTCAAAGATCCTGAGACTTACGTGTTTAAATCCCGAATGGGTTTAGATCGCGAAATTGTTGAACAAATATCTACAATGAAGGGCGAACCCCAATGGATGTTGGATTTTCGCTTGAAAGCTTTTGAGCATTTTCAAAAACGCCCGATGCCTACCTGGGGGGGTAACTTATCTGAATTAGACCTGGATAATCTTTACTATTATGTCAAACCAGCGGAAGCTGAGAGCAGAAGTTGGGATGATGTTCCAGAAACCATAAAGAATACATTTGAAAAACTCGGGATCCCTGAAGCTGAGCAAAAATTTCTCGCTGGAGTAGGTGCACAATATGAATCGGAGATGGTCTATCATCAGGTTCAGGAACACCTCAAAGAACAAGGAGTGATATTCCTGAGTATCGAAGATGGACTGCGAGAGCACCCTGATTTGTTTCGAGAATATTTCAGTACAGTTATAACCATAGAGGACAATAAATTTGCAGCCCTCAATAGTGCTGTCTGGTCAGGTGGATCATTTATATACATTCCCAAAGGTGTTACTGTCAATCTTCCGCTCCAGGCGTATTTCCGCTTGAATGTAGCTAATATCGGTCAGTTTGAAAGAACTATGATCATCGCCGATGAAGGATCGCAAGTGCATTATGTCGAAGGGTGTACGGCGCCAACTTATTCAAGCGATTCGTTTCATAGCGGTGTCATTGAGATTGTAGTTAAAAAGGGAGCCAGAGTTCGCTATACGACCATTCAAAACTGGTCTACAAACGTATACAACCTTGTAACCCAGCGTGCTTTAGTACATGAAGGTGCTACAATGGAGTGGGTAGATGCCAACCTGGGCTCAAAGCTGACTATGAAATACCCGTCTTGCTACTTGATTGGTCCTGGTGCCCATGGCGAAATTCTTTCTATGGCATTCGCTGGAGAAGGTCAGCATCAGGACGCAGGAGGAAAGGTTATTCACGTAGCTCCACATACCAGCAGTAAGGTTACGTCGAAATCAATTAGCAAAGGTTCCGGACGAGCATCCTATCGAGGTTTATTGAAAGTATATAAGGGCGCTAAAGATGTACGTTCGAATGTAGTTTGTGATGCACTTCTTCTAGATGATACATCTCGTTCAGACACATATCCGTATATTGAGGTAGACGAAGATGATGTCACAATAGGTCATGAAGCTTCTGTCTCAAAAGTTGGAGAAGAACAACTCTTCTATTTGATGAGCCGCGGACTCAGCGAGGAAGAAGCAACTACTATGGTCGTATCAGGTTTTATTGAACCGCTGGTTAAAGAATTACCGATGGAATATGCAATTGAAATGAATCGCTTGATTCAAATACAAATGGAAGGTTCTATAGGTTAAAATGCCCACCCGAACTGTAGTAAAACGTGCCCGGCGTGTTGATAAACGCCAGAAGAAAAGTTTTTTATTTTCACGTGAGATGGTTGAGGCTATCTCTGGTAATGGGAATGTCCCAGAATTCATTAAGGAATACCGCTCGCAAGCTTGGGACGAATTTGAAAAACTGCCCATTCCGACAACCAGCGAGGAAGCGTGGCGGCGTACGAACCTGCGCAGATTACCGGTTGATGAATTTCATCCGGTATCGAAGGAGAGCTTAACTTCCGAATCACTTTTTCCCATTGATGCTGAATTATTAGAACCTCTTGCTGGAGATATTCATGGCGGTCAGATTGTGTTCACAAATGATGGTGTAGAAGTTGAGCTGAGCTCTGCTCTAACCGCTGAAGGTGTGGTCTTTACGGATTTAGACACTGCTGAGCGCAAGCACCCAGATCTCCTTTCCCTGATTTTGGGTAAGATTGTAAAATCGGATGAAGGAAAATTTGCTGCCCTGGCTGCAGCAATGTCACAAAAAGGTGTTTTCCTATATGTCCCCCAAGGCGTGCATGTAGAACTCCCTTTACATAGCATAATATGGGCTCCAGGCAAAGACTTGGCTTTTTTCTCACACATCCTGGTATGGTTGGAAGAGGGAGCTTCCGTAACTTATTTGCATGAAGCCGCTTCACCAAGCGAACGAGATGGACACGCATTGCATGCGGGACTTGTTGAAATCTATGTGGGTCAAGGTGCAAATTTCCGTTTTGTTGAGTTGCAATCATGGGGAGAGCATGTGTGGAACTTCAGTCATGAACGTGCTCGAATAGATCGGGATGCTAATTTGGATTGGGTTTTTGGGGCGATAGGAAGCCAGGTTACCAAAAATTTTTCTGATATTGATCTCATCGGTCAGGGAGCAACTGGACGAATGTCTGGATTCTATTTTACAGACGGCGTTCAACATTTCGATCATGATACCCAGCAGAACCATCTAGCTCCTAACACGATGAGCGATTTGCTTTTTAAAGGGGCGCTTCGCGAACACAGCCGATCAGTTTGGCAGGGTATGATCTATGTCGCTCCGGGAGCTCAGAAGACAGACGGATATCAGGCAAATCGAAACTTAGTGCTAGATTCAAATGCGCGTGCTGATTCAATCCCAGGGTTGGAGATATTGGCTGATGATGTACGCTGTACACACGGCGCAACGATTGGTAAAATAGACCCGGATCAAGTCTTCTACTTAAGAAGCCGCGGAATCCCGTATAAGGACGCTGAACGTCTGATTGTCGAAGGCTTTTTTGACCCCATAATGCAACGCATTCCCTTTGGGGGTGTCCGGTCCCGTTTTCAAGATGCGATTCTTAAAAAAATGGAATAAAATTATTTAATAAAAATAAAAGTTTGGGCAATTCTGGAATAGCCTTATTAAAATAATGAGAAACGATATAATTTTCCCAGGAAATCCTATAGAAAAAAATTAAAATGGTGCGCCCTATGAGAAAGGAGAGTTAACCTGAAATCTCGGCGAGGTGGTGAGAGAACTCCTCGCCTTTGGCTTTTTTGAAATTCATAATATGGAGGCAATCTTGTCAGAATTATATTTTACAAACGATCCCAATCTTGACGAACCGTACAAGGTTGGTGATCGAGTGGAAGTGTTTTGTGACCACGAAAAGAATGGAGATAGAGTGCGGGGTTGGCTGGAAGGTACCGTCGTACAGGTGGATCTAAAAATAATCGCTATCCAATTTCAGGACAACGTATATCTAACGGATGGCTGGATGGTACCCGATCGTGTATTGTGGTGTCCTAAGGACTCACAGAAAGTGCGTCGTCCAATCCGTCGCCGGCGTAGTTCTCGATCTCGTTCAGCAAAGACCAACTAATATGTATAATCTGGCCTCTCGATTCTAAGTATTGAAATGGCATCGAATACAATCCATCAAAGAAAACTAAATCCAGAACGAATACGGGATGATTTCCCGATTCTGAGAAGGCAGGTGAAGCCTGGCGTGCCATTAGTCTATTTGGATAACGCAGCCACCAGTCAGAAACCTTTTCCTGTTATTGAGGCGATGGACGATTTTTATCGTCAAAATAATTCGAATATCCACCGAGGAATTTATACTATAGCAGAGGAAGCAACCGCGAAATATGAGGAAGCTCGAGGAAGAATTGCCGAATTTATCGGAGCACCGTCCCCGAAACAGATTATTTTCACGCGAAACGCGACAGAATCAATAAATCTGGTGGCATTTTCCTGGGGTAAATCCAATTTACATCCAGGTGATCTGATTATTTTGACTGAAATGGAGCACCATTCCAACCTCGTGCCGTGGCAGATTCTAGCGACAGAGATGGATTTGAGCCTTGAATTTATCCCCGTTACTCCTGATGGGTTGCTGGATTTAGAGGTTTTTGAGGAACTGCTTGAACTGAAACCCCGGTTGGTTGGATTCGCTCACATGTCAAACGTGCTCGGAACTATCAACCCGGCAAAAGAAATCATTCAGCTTGCTCACCAGGCCGGTGCATTGACGGTGGTTGATGGTGCGCAATCAGTTCCGCATTTGCCCGTCAACGTTCAGGATTTGGATGTGGATTTCCTGGCATTCTCTGGTCACAAGATGTGTGGACCAACCGGGATAGGGGTGCTGTACGGACGAAAAGAATTTTTGGAATCGATGCCACCTTTCTTGGGCGGCGGCGATATGATAAAACGCGTGGAATTACGATCTTTCGTACCGAACGAAATCCCTTATAAATTTGAAGCGGGTACTCCAGCCATCGCCGAGGCTATCGGTCTCGGAACAGCTGTGAAATACCTAGACTCAATTGGGATGGAAAGAATTTTAAGTCACGAACATGAGATCGTATCCTATGCGTTGGAGCGTTTAGAAGAAGTTCCCGGCGTTAGCGTTTTTGGCCCCGAGGCGGATCGAAAAGGAGCAGTCCTCGCCTTCTCAATGAAAGGCATCCATCCACATGATATATCTCAAATCCTTAACGAAGAGGGGATTGCTATACGTGCCGGTCATCACTGCGCGATGCCGCTCCACGAAAAGTTCAACCTACCGGCAACAGCCCGCGCAAGTTTCTATCTCTACAATACACTTGAAGAAGTCGATCGTTTAGTGACATCCCTTTATTCGGTTTTAGAAATATTTGGGCTATAATATTTAGAATTAAGTTTAATCCAATACATCAACCTGAAATATAATTCAAGAAGAATATGGACGATTTTTATAGAGAGATCATAATTGATCGTTATAAAACCCCGCTTAATCAAGGCACTTTAGATCCTCACGATATATCATTTGAGGACGATAATCCGTTATGTGGGGATCACATCCGCATCGATCTCCGAGTAGGCGAAGATGGGCGGGTTAACGAAGCCGTGTTTGATGGTCATGGCTGTGCAATTTCGCTGGCTTCTGCTGACCTTTTGATGGAATCAATCCAAGGAAAAACAATAGGCGAGGTGAAAGCCTTGACAAAAGAAGATATCCTGGAGATGTTAGGTATTGAATTAGGTCCGGTGCGCTTAAAATGTGCACTTCTTTCGCTTAAGGTTCTAAAAGCGGGTGTCTACGGGCTGGGTGAAGCAAGCGATGATCTTGTAGAATGAGGTGCTGAACTCCCGCAGAAGAGGGGGTTTTTCCGAAAGAGAGTGAAATGGACGACTATACCAAGATCAATCCAAAAGAATGCGAATTCGTTTCTGTTGCATCCGTTGACGAGATCGCTGAAGGTGATCGTTTATTTATTGAAGTAGATGAGTCTGTAATTGTTGTTTTTAACGTTGCTGGAAGGTTATTTGCGATTGCCGATTTATGCAGTCATGACGATGGACCATTGGGGGACGGCGAGTTAGATAGTGATAAAATCATCTGTCCACGCCACGGGGCGCGGTTTGATATCCGTTCAGGAAAAGCGCTCTCGCTGCCAGCGATTATCGACATTCCAGCTTATCCAACACGAGTTGTGGATGACCGGGTTGAAGTAGGCTTTCCTATTGGGGATTAATTTCACTTAGGAACACGCCCCCATCCGTAAAATGTGGGAACGTACAAAATACGATCACCTCTTTTCCAAGCGTTAGCATCAATATTTTGCAGTTGTTCGAGCCTTTCCAGGGGGACATAATTCTGCAGATCCGAAAGCAGCACCACCCATTCAGATTCCCACTCATCATTTTCCAGTTTACCATTCCACTGTTCCCCGAGAACACCTACTTCAATATTTTGTAATCCGGCTTTTTTTAGGATAGATGCTAATTGGCGACCCAGATTCGGCTCAGCTCCCTGGCTTTTAAGCGCTTCTTGCTGCCAAATTCCTAGTTGTTCTAATTCCAACGGGTAATCGATCCGTCCTCCGTAATCTGGTTCTGCTAAAACGAAAACAGCGCCACCAGGCGCGGTAACGCGCGCCATTTCGGTGACAACAACTTCTGGGCTTGTTACCCAAAGCAGTAAGAAGTGACAGATAACGATGCCAAAACAATTACGAGGATAGGGAAGGATGTGAGCATCACCTTGAGTGAGTTCAGCCTCGGGAACTAGATTTGATGCCAGCAAAAGATAATTAAAATTCAAATCAAGACCAAAGAAATGCGCATAGCCAATTTTTTTGGTTCTTCTGGTGTCATAATTGCCAATTATGGAGATTGTCTCATTAATAATTGCACCTGTGCCGCAGCCGATTTCCAATATCCGGTTGTTGTGCAATTCTCTGGTTTGTTTAAATAAATAGGTGCGGATTTCCCTCGTCCAACGTGCTTGCAGGACAAAACGATTGTGCCATGCTAGAGGGGAGAGCGGCAAGGCAGGGTTACCCTTTCCAGATTTGATCCCAATTATCGCTGAGAATGTTGCCCAGGACACGGTTTAACCCTTGGGCGGGAAGTACATCACCATCAGGTTCGACATACAACCAGGCTCTACCTTCGCCTTCGATCTGTTCTACTAGGTCAGTTTCTAAATCGACCGGATTGAACGTAGAATAAGGTACTGGTATGTTCCAGACAAGTTCAAGGTTTAAATCGGCAACCTGAATTCGAAGCTTTTCCAAAACACCATACAATTTTTGATCATGCGCGCTCAGAGATACGGCTTTTACACCCCTTTCAGCTAGTTGATCTATCAAACCAGACAGCTCGTCTTTGTTTTTGCCATCGAGAGTAAGATGAACTGCTACAAATAAATCTTCCACAAGGGAATTTTCCAAAGCCTTCCAGACGAATTCATTATCTGGTTGGAAGATGATCATTAAATGATCCAAACCAGTCTGGAGCAGCAAACCCATGTAATCACGTTCAGATAGACGCAGCCCATCGCTGATCAGCCCAGTCACCTGATCGTTGGATTCGGCGTGGGCGATGAGCTCAGGCAAATCGTCGCGTAGAGTCGGTTCTCCACCGGTGAAGATAATATGCGGGATGCCGGCTGACCATGCTTTATCAAATATGGATTTCCATTCGATCGTGTCTAGCTCTCTATCAACACGTTTAACAAGAGCAGTTTCTGTTGTTCTTTCGGGTATACGGTAAGTCAGTGCGCAATCAAGACGATAAGGTGCTGCTATATGACCGGTGAAAGGACGGATACGTTCTAAATCCAGGAAAGTGACCGGATCGAGATCTGGAGTATTTATAAGTGTCTGTATTCGATCTACTAAATCCCGGTAATCATTATTTGCCTGTTCTTGGTCGACATGATAACGTTCAACCATTTTGCGAGTCGCTTGTTCGACGGGTTCATTTTTTACCAGGTAGTAGGCATATTCGGCAGCTGTCTGATTCAAATGGAGTATCGTGCTGGCGTTTATGATCAGAACACCATTTCCTTCCGGTTCGAGTCGCAGGTGCAGGCGGTAATTGCGTGGATCATCTGGAGGGGATATATAATGATAGATTCCAGACGGGATGGGTTTTATTGGCGTGAACAAACGACGAAGCGAATTCGTTTTACTTGTCATAGACATACTCTATTTAATCATCTTATTAATTGATTGATTGTGAAAAAGCCTTTGGATGATATATTCTTCATTCATCGAGCATCGTCAACAAATTTTGAGTATAACGGACAGCCGCCACCACATTCGGATAATAATACACAATCAGTGCACTTATCCGGAATGTATCTTCGCTCGCGGAGAGAAATGGCAAGTTCGTGATTCCAGATTGAATCCCACGAGTCCTGGATAATATTACCTAATGATTGGTAGTATGACTGGCAGGGGAGTACGCCTCCATCGGGTTCGATGCACATGTTATACAAGGCTGCTGTACATCCTTTAACGCCCAATTCCAACTGCATAGGGTCAAAATTGCAATACTGGGTAGGTGTATACCAGATCAATCTCTGGTTATTTTTCTCTGTTAATTCCCGGGCGATTTCCAACAATGGCGGTAGTTCTTTTTCATCTATCCCTGTTCCTACAGTTGCCCCGCGACCGGAATAGATTAGAGCGTTCAATCCGACCGTAGGGACACCGAGCGAAGCCAGGAATTCCAAAGTTTCTTCTAAGAACGGAATGTTCTCCTTTAACATCGTTGAGTTCGTCATGACGAAGAGCGGACTATCCAAAGCATTCCGGATGCCTGATACAGTTTGCGCCCAGGCTCCGCGCGAGTGGACCATATTATCGTGAATGTTTGCATCATGTGATTCAAGGGTGATCTGTACATGATCCAATCCAGCATGGACTAATTTATTTACATATTCAGGATCACTAAGCCGTCTGCCGTTGGTGTTAATTCCTGTAATTTGACCGTTATTTTCGGCGTGGCGGATTAATTCACAAAGATCTGTTCTTAGTGTTGGTTCACCTCCCGTGAAGACAACGTGAGGTATACTGATCTGCCAGAGATGATCGAGCACAACTTTCCAGTCTCCGGTTGACATTTCAGGAAAGTTTCTTGGACGGGCGTTATAGCAGTGGGGACAATCGTTATTGCAGCGATAAGTGAGCGCCAGGTCCATGCGGTATGGGGCAGACGGTTTTATGCTGAAAGGTGGGGTTATCACCAAATCAAGATCATGAATGGGACAAGCGCTGTCTGGGCGTATCAATTCATTAATCTGCTTAACAAGATGCGCATAGTCATACTCCGCTTGATGAGAAGTAATTTTGTAACGACTGTTTAAGGCTCGCATAGCCTGCTCTGGCGGGAATTCTTCTAATGTTAAATAGGACATAAAAGCAGCCGTCGGATTGAGATGCATTACCCGGCTTGCATTTACTAATAACAATCCACTTCCATCTTCGTCGATCCGAAGGTGAATGCGGCTCTTCTCGCCGACCGCCTGGTGTTTATAGTGATATAAACCAGGTGTGGGGATATCGAGCTGCGAATTGTTAATTGTGGATTTTAGAGTGGTAAAAAAATTCTTAATACTCATTTTAGCAGTTAATTCATAGCAATATTGTTTACCATTGACGATAGTTTACAACAAATATCAACAAGATTACAGAAACTGTATTTACCTTCCTCCTCCAGCACAGGCACAGGCACAGCCAGCGCAGGCACATGCGCAAGCACATCCGCCCCCAGATCTACCTCCACCACCACCACTTTTTGATACTGGGACGGGATTCGTTTTTTGGGTAACGCCGTTGGTGAAATTGGTTACATTACCGATCACATCGCTTGAAAAATTCTGGACACCAGTTACAACCGAGGCTGCAAACGCAGAACCTGGGAGCTGGGGAAGCGACATTCCCGTACCGGTTGGTGAATATGAAGTTGTTGAAACGGGTTTTGGGCTTGCTGATGTGACACTGCCTCGATAACCTGGATCATAACGAGGCCACCACATAGGGACAAATACTGGTCCAGTCCGGAATACATCTCGAGTGCGGTCTTCATAATCTTCATCCAGCATCGTCCAATCCATGTTTTCATCAAATTTCTCACTTTTCACTTCCGGAGTTTCGGCGGCTTCGACTTGAGCCCATGCTCGCTTGGTGATGTCGCGGTAGTAATCCACTGTCTCACGCCGGCTGAAACCTTTCATCTTCTTGGAGACACTGTTGATCAGATCAATCATGGCTTCCTGCAAATCTTTACGACGGGCGACTGATCTTTTTTCTTGCATGGCGTTAAGAAAGTTGCTTTCATAAGCATGCAGTCCTTCTGGAAGTGGGTCTGAAACATCAATCTCGAGTGGTTCTCGTTCTATTACCGTTGCAGCACCTTTTTTTATTGTGGAGAACAAGATCATGGTCATTATCTTGTCCATTGGCTGTTCAAGCAGAATTGCAGCTTCGACCGCTGTCAGACCTCTTTTGATTCCATGACCTTCTATTGCGATTTTTGGCGGCAGATAATGAAGCTTTCGCTTCTGCGAGCTGCGATATGCCGCGAATATCCCTAACAATGCGAAAGCAATACCTCCGCAACAAAAAGCATTGGGGCAAAGGGCCTCAGTGAAGGTGCCCAAAACCCCCCAGATGCTTGTACGCACCACTGATTCAGCCGGGATATACTGCCCTGGAAAAGAAGCGCCGAATTCATATTGTTTATATCCAAGTGCTTGGGGATTTCTCCATGTGTAGGTTACACGTCCCTGTTCATCTATCCCGGTTTCAGGTTCGACTGGGAAACCGTCAGGAGCTGAGTGCCAGCGTGGTTCTTCGGGTTGTACTCCTGGTGGTAAGTGAAACGTTACCGATGTATCGGTTGTGCCTGTAACAAATTCGGAACCGAAGAAAGTTGTACCGAATACAGCGCTGGCATAATCGTCGTCTTGGCTGTCTGGATGAACAACACGATCTACACCATCAACATAAACGTGAACTTGACCAGTTTCACCGGGTTGGATTGCATCCCCTCTGAGAGCCAACGCCACACCAACACCAGAACCCTGGTAATCGCTTTTAGAAATATCGGTAATCGATTGCCCATTTACTTCGGCTGATATTTTGTTTACGTCAAAATTGGAATTCGGAAGCCCGACATCCACAAAATCGATTGGTGACGCTGATGGATCGTTCGAAAAGACGAACAGATAATCAATTGAATATGTCCCATTTTCGTTTATAAAAACGTGGACATCCATACTGTCGAGACCGAAGTAATAGGTAACAGCAAGAGCATTACCAGGAGTCACCAGCAGGAGGAATAACAAAAATAAACTGAGCAATACTTTTTTCACGTGCCCTCCAATTCGAGATTGATCAACTAGGAGAGTGAATTGAGGCGTTCAGAGCAACAAGGAGCTTTGTTAATCGTCACCATTTTGGATCTTCGGTCAATTGATAAGTCGTACCGCAGAAGGGGCAGCTAACGACCGGTGCTCCTGCGACCATCTTAATATTGTCGGTTGTCAATGCGCCCCCGCATGATTCGCATTTAAAAGCATCTAAATCGACATTACCTGGTAAATCTATGTTCAATGTTACACTAGAATCAGTCTGTTCTGCAGTATGTTTTCTACGGCTTGCGAACCATATCAAGACAAACCCGATCCCAACACTGATTAATCCAATCGGAATCCACCCTATTGAGCCTTGAGGACTGAAAGCCCCCCAGATAAACAGCACACCAAAGAAAATCAAGATAGCTGCAGCTATGTAAGCGATTATTTTTACAGCAGTCATTTGTACCTCACTTTCCTTCATAGTGTATCGTGAACTCTGTAACTAGGCAATGAATATTTTCCTAATTTTGTTAATGAACCGATTCGTTTTTAGTCAATGTCTCGTCGTCAGATGGTGCCAGCTCTTTCATTTCCCCCGTAGAGACATAGACCGCGCGCTCGCAAATGTTCGTCACCCGGTCAGCCATACGTTCAAGGTTATGGGCGGCCCACATTAGGTAGTTTGCACTGTCAATCATGGATGGGTCGGCTAACATAACTGCAACAAGATCGCGATAAATTTGATTGTACAGGTAATCAACTTCGTCATCTTCGGCAGGAATGAGGAGCGCTGTTTCGGCATCTGAGTTAACGAAAGAATTGATAGCGCGATGTAGCATGCTGACTGCGATTTCTGCCATGCGTGGTATGTCGATTAGAGGCTTGGCATGTGGTTGGTGACCAATTTTTAAGCAGATCTTTGCTATTCCTTTCGCATAGTCACCCATTCTTTCTAGTTCTCCGACCACTTCCAGTATTGATGCGATTAAGCGCAGATCGCCAGCCATGATCGGCTGCTGAGTTGCAATCGTGATCATGCAGTCATTTTCCAGTTCGAATCGTTTTGCATTTATTTGCTTATCACCTTCGTACACTAGGCGCGCTGATTCAAGATCTTGATTTTTGAGGGCTTTTACAGCATCAAGGGTTGCCCTTTCAACCATCTTATCCAAGATGAGGATTTCGCCTAATAAGGTTTTTATCTTATTGTCTAAAATCTCTCGTGGCATAGTGAGACTCCTAAAGAATTTGATTATGAGTCTGAATATGATTTACTGTAAAGGTTCCTGAAAGCTATTAATTTTGTTAACCGAAACGACCTTCTATATAGCTTGTGGTGCGTTCATCATGGGGATTAATGAATATTGTTTCTCCAGGACCGTACTCAATCATTTCCCCCTGCAGGAAAAAAGCAGCAAAATCTGCAGTGCGGGCAGCTTGTTGGACTGAATGGGGCACCAATATAATTGTGTACAGCTTTTTCAGCTCCTGTAAAGAGGATTCAACTTTTCCTGTTGATATTGGATCCAAACCAGATGTCGGTTCATCCAGAAGGATAACTTCAGGTTCAAATGCCAGGCTACGTGCCAGGCATAGACGTTGTTGTTGTCCGCCGGATAGAGCTGCTGCCGGATCATCCAGCCTATCCTTGACTTCATCCCACAATGCAGCCTGCTGAAGGCTGCGTTCTACTGCTTCATTCAATCGCATCTTGTCCTTCTCACCTGCCATTTCCAAACCATACGTGAGATTATCATGAATACTTAATGGTAACACGATTGGACGTGCAAAGACCATTCCGACGCGCCGGCGTAATGCAATGACATCTAATTGAGGATCAAGTACGTTTGTAAACTTATTCGTATTGTCAGCAAGTAAAACGCTTCCAGATATTTGAGTAACATCCGCCAAATCGTTTAAGCGATTGATCACGCGCAGCAGTGTTGATTTACCTCCTCCAGCAGGTCCAAACAACACAGTTATTGTGTTGACGGGAATGTTTAGACTTACGTTTTTAAGTGATTCTGCGCCGTCGGAGTAGATTAGACTAAGATTTTCGATTAATATTTTATCCATCTTACCATCGGTTTGGAATTACCATTGTCGTTTTGCTCGGGCTCGAGAGCGGATGATCGTGGCAAGGATATTCATCCCTATAATAAAGGTGAGCAGTACCAGAGCTGTTCCGTATTGCAACTCTATCGGCATACCCGGTACCTGGGTGGAGACGACATACAAATGATACGGCAAAGCCATCGTGGGATCGAAAGGCGAGTTGGGTAGCTGCGGTAAAAAGAATGCCGCGGCTGTAAATAATATTGGTGCTGTTTCCCCAACTGCTCGTTCTAATCCAAGTATTACACCCGTCAGGATGCCAGGCAGGGCTTGCGGTAAGACGATGCGACGGATTGTCTGCCACCGAGTAGCTCCCAAAGAGATGCTCACTACTCTGAAGGAATGAGGTACAGATTTTAAAGCCCCCTCAGAAGTGCTGATGAAAACTGGTAAGGTCATTATTGACAACGTTAGACAACCGGCAAAGATACTCGTCCCAAAGTTCAAAAAAATTACAAATAATCCTAAACCAAACAACCCATAGACAACTGAAGGAATCCCAGCCAGATTAATAATGGCGATCCGTATCGCGCGTGTCCAGCGATTATCGGGCGCATACTCGGCTAGGTATATTGCTGCACCTATACTTAAGGGAATGGAGAGAATAGCGGTACCTAATGTTAAGAAGAAAGTACCTACAATAGCGGGAAATATTCCACCGGCTTGCATGCCATCTCTTGGAAAGCTGGTCAAGAATTCCCACGAGATTGCTGATATACCTTGCATGAAAATATGAACAATGATGGCTATGATGGGCACAACGGTTATCACAGCAATCAAGGTGAGTATAACAAAGCCCAGTCGTTGAATTGAATACCGTGAAGATGATTTTGAGAGGAATTCTCTAATCATTTTTATTTTACGCCCATTAAAAACCCCAATACAGGATTACGACAGGATCCGCTCAGACCTTTTTCGTTTTCTATTCACAACCGCATACGCAGTAATGTTAATTGCCAGCGAAAACATGAACAGCACAATCCCGATAAAGAAAAGGACGTGATAATGGACGCTGCCTGTTGCCACTTCTCCCATTTCAGCCGCAATTGTGGCTGTCATTGTACGAACCGGGTTAAAGAAACTTTCAACGCCTTTAAATAGAACCCCAGCATTACCTGTAACCATCATCACGGTCATGGTTTCTCCAATTGTTCGACCGATACCAAGCATGACTGCTGTAACGATACCAGAACGTGCGGCGGGAACAGTGACATTCCAGATTGTTTGCCATTCGGTGGCTCCTAAAGCAAGTGACGCATTTCTATAGGAACGCGGAACTGCGTCAAGTGCGTCTTCTGCAATGGAGACAATAGTAGGCAG
This sequence comes from uncultured bacterium, assembly GCA_965603285.1. Taxonomy (GTDB): domain Bacteria; phylum Chloroflexota; class Anaerolineae; order Anaerolineales; family UBA4823; genus JAUWPO01. The sequence continues at coordinate 26,931 of CBFDCK010000007.1, read as the reverse complement.
GGACATCGCCGCCAACAGCACTGAACCGGTAAAGGCAGAAAGTCCCGTAGGTAAATTAAAGAGAACGCGTAAATATGGTGCGAATACCAGAATACCCAAAAATCCCAATACAACAGATGGTATCCCGCCCAATACTTCTACCAATGGTTTGAGTATATCCCGAGCCCATCGAGGTGCAACTTCTGCAATGAAAACGGCTGTTCCCAGGCCAATTGGCACTGCAATCAGTGTGGCACCAATTGTGACAATGAGTGAACCTTCTAGTACCGGTAAAAGCCCATAGTATCCTTCTATGGGATACCAACGATCACTAATGAATGTAGAGAACTGTACTTCTGTTAAGGCGTAAAGTCCCTCCTTCAATAAAAAGAAGAATATCGCTCCAACAAAGACAATGGCCGAATAGCCAGCAATTTTTATCAGGCGAGTGATTATGAATTCAGACCAATTTTGAGATTCTTGCATTAATTTTGAGTTGCTTGTTAAAATTTCGTAAATATTATGGATTATGAATAGGAACAAAACCTAAGTCTTTTACGATCAGTTGCGCTTCAGGACTGAAGATCCAAGCCAAGTATTCATGGATAACACCGGTCGGTTCTCCATCTATGTACATATAAAGATCGCGGGCTATTGGGTACGAGTTATTAATTACAGTTTCTACTGAAGGTAATACATAATGAGCGTCCTCGTTTTCAGCAACCGCAATAACTTTTAAATCGGGTGTGACATAACCCAACCCATCATATCCAATTGCATTGGGGTTAATCCGAATTTCTGAACTGATTCCCTCTGACGAGGGCAGCAGCAATGTGTCTTGAGAGAATAAAATTTTTGCCTCTTTATCGCCAAGACGAAGTACTTCTTCTAGAAAATATACATGAGTTCCAGAGTTTGTCTCGCGAGAAAGACGGACAATTGGTCGATCCTCTCCCCCGATCTCAATCCAATTGCTTATCTTGCCACTATAGATATCTGAGATTTGTTTGAGGGTTAAACTATCAATTGGATTATTCGGGTTTACAATTATAGCTATTGCGTCACGTGCAACAATGATTTCATGAGGTTTCTTACCATTTGAGAGGGCATTTTCGAATTCTACCTCCTTCATTTGGCGAGAAGCATTGGCAATATCGACGGTACCGTTTATAAGCGCCGCAATACCTGTTCCTGATCCGCCTCCCGTAACGGAAATGATCACATCGGGATTGATTTTTTGATATTCTTCAGCCCAGGCTAATGCTAAATTGACCATCGTATCTGAGCCTTTATTTTCTACAGTGCTTTTTTCTTTAGAGGAAGGGACAGTGCCCTCAGCTTGAGATTCATTTGAACAAGCCCCCAGCAAAATCGTGATTGAAATTATAATTATTAAGTGGATGATTTTCATCAAGGCGATTATATCCACAATAACCAAGTCGGGCAAGGAATGTACAAAAAATTAAACAGTATATCGGCTTATTTCGAGTAAAATAAAAACCATGAATGACTTGATACCGAAGATAATTGTAGAGAATTTAGATTTTTTCTATGATGGTAAACAAGCCTTATATCAGATAAATATCGATATATACCCGAAGCAAGTAACGGCTCTCATTGGACCATCTGGATGTGGGAAATCGACTTTCTTGCGGTGTTTGAATCGCATGAATGATACGATCCCTAATACAAGGTTGACAGGAAACGTTCTGTTAGATGGAGAGGATATATATAGAGACAGTATTGATCTGGCTTACCTGCGGCAAAAAATCGGGATGGTCTTCCAGAAGCCAAACCCGTTTCCAAAGTCCGTTTATGACAATGTCGCTTATGGCCCCCGGCGACTCGGATTGACTAAAACACAGAAAGAATTGAATGATTTAGTGGAACACTGCCTAAATCAGGTTGGGCTTTGGGATGAAGTCAAGGATCATCTCAAAGAAAGTGCCTTCAATTTATCTTTGGAACAACAGCAGAGATTATGTATCTCACGGGTTGTGGCAGTAAAACCAGAGGTAATTTTAATGGATGAGCCAACATCGGCTTTAGACCCGATTTCTACGATGACGCTTGAAGAATTGGTAAGTGAATTGAAGGAAAGTTATACGATTGTGATCGTTACACACAATATGGAACAAGCAGCGCGAGTCTCTGAAGTTACAGGCTTATTTTGGTTAGGCGAATTAATTGAATTTTCTCAAACAGAACGACTTTTTACTTTACCAGCACACGAGCTTACAGAAGGGTATATTACCGGTCGGATGGGATAATATTTAATTTATTTATGAGTTCGGAGGTAGAAGGTTCTACAAGGATTGATCCATCAATAAATACGATAGTAGGTACACTCCTCAATCCATCGTTTGCATTCAATACAAATTGTTCCCCTTGTTTGTCTTTGTCAATATTAATAAATGTGTAAGGTATTTTGTTCTTATCAAAGAACCGGCGTGCACGACGACTATCCCAGCACCAATTCGCTCCGTATATAACTATGTTTGAATCGTCCATGTGTTTTCCTCGTGATCTAGTAAACTGGTAGGTTGGAACAATGATGTACGGTTAAAAAGATAGAAATAATATGATCAACCCGAGTGGCCTGGATACCAGCATGTTATTGAATTATTATAGCCGCTTGTTAACAACATGAAAATTGTTCCGACATGAAATTATTGCCATAATTGCGCTATAATACCGCCTATGGTTCGTGAAATGGATGAGAAACGACAAATCGAACGCTTGGAAGAATTACGTCGCGAGGTAAATTTTCATAATTACCGTTATCATGTGTTAGATGATCCAGTGATCAGCGATTATGATTTTGATTTGCTGCTCAACAAAATACGCCAGATTGAAACAGATCATCCGGGATGGATAACAACTGATTCGCCGACCCAACGGGTGGGAAGTCAACCGACAGAAAGGTTTTTAAGAGTCGCTCATCCAGCGCCAATATTAAGCCTTGCCAACGCATTCGGCTCGCAAGATGTGCGCACATGGTATGAACGACTTGCCAAACTGGATGAGCGTGTTGCTGGAACAGATTATGTCATTGAGCCAAAAATTGATGGGCTTTCTGTAGTTTTACATTACCGTGAGGGAATCTTTGTTCAAGGCGCTACTCGGGGAAACGGTCAAGTTGGCGAGGATGTGACAATAAACTTGCGAACAATACCGGTATTACCACTTCGTATTCCTGTGGATTCGAAAGGTCCTGTTCCACCGCAGTATCTGGTCGTACGTGGTGAAGTTTTTATCAATAAAAAAGATTTTGAGGAATTGAATAATAGGCTACAGGAAGCAGAAAAGAAAACCTATCTTAATCCTCGCAACACGGCTGCTGGTTCACTACGCCAACTTGACCCCGCCTTGACAGCATCGCGGTCGCTGAACTTGTTAGTGTATGAAATTGTAGCGGCAGAGGGAAAAGTTCCAAACACACAATGGGAGAGGTTGTCATATTTACGGACTTTTGGATTTCCAGTAACACAAAATGCAGTTCATTTGCAGAATCTCGACGATGTTATCAATGAATGTGAAAACTGGGTGGATCGTAGATACAGATTACCGTTTGAAGTTGATGGTATGGTAATAAAGATAAACGATCTAGAGTTAGCAGCCGATTTAGGATTTGCAGGGAAGGATCCACGTGGGGCGATCGCTTACAAATATCCTTCGCAGGAAGTAATAACCCAATTGCTTGGTATTGGTGTAAATGTGGGTCGTACAGGAGTACTAACCCCATATGTAATACTGGAACCGGTAGATATTGGGGGTGTGATTGTAAAACAAGCTACGCTCCATAATTTTGATTTTATCGCCGAGAAAGATATCCGCATCGGCGACCAGGTGAGATTGAAAAGAGCAGGAGAAGTGATCCCGTATATTATCGGACCTGTGACAGGTACAAGAACTGGGGAGGAGTTAGAATACAAACCACCATCTGTGTGTCCGGCTTGCGGGCAGCCGGTGGAAAATTTACCGGGAGAGGTAGCTTGGTATTGCGTGAATGCAGCCTGCCCTGAGCAACTGATACGAAATCTCGAGCATTTCGTATCGAGGGGTGCAATGGACATCCAAGGTTTGGGGATAAGAATCGTCAAACAATTGGTATCTTCTGATCTGGTGCACAATGTAGCAGATTTATACACCTTAAAACGAGTTGACCTTCTCAAATTGGAAGGTTTTGCTGAGAAAAAAACCGATAACCTGCTGGATGCGATTGATGTTTCCCGCGGTAGATCGTTGGAACGATTAATTACTGCATTAGGGATTCGCGGTGTGGGAGAAACAGTTTCCACAGATCTAGCGCGATATTACGTGGACCTGGATATGCTTTCACAAGCTACAGTTGGAAATTTAGAGTCAATCGAAGGAATTGGCCCAAATATTGCGCAGGCAATAACGGATTGGTTTGCAAATCCCGCTAATAAAAGAGTATTAAGGAAATTGAAAGCCGCAGGTGTCTGGCCTCGTAGTGAAGCAGGTAAACAAGAACTTGGGGTTGAGAGAGCGCTTATAAAGCGTACATTTGTTATTACAGGAACTTTGCCTAATTTATCGCGTCAGCAAACAAAAGAATTTATTCAAGAACATGGTGGTAAAGTAACAAATACTGTTACTAAGAAGACCAGCTATCTGGTGGTGGGTAAAAATCCGGGTTCAAAACTCGAGAAAGCCCATTCTCTAAATGTGGCAATCCTGGATGAAGGAGGATTGCTGGGATTAGTTGGAGAATGAATAATATTTATTCGAGAAAATAACAACAAAGAAGATATTGTCGATAATAGTAAAGACTAATAATGAAATATTTAGGAGAATGAAATGGATTTTACAAACGAAAATGACACGATTACTCAGCGGGTTTGTGCGATGAATAAGCGTGTCGAACAGATTCGTCAATCTGATCTATATTACTATAACCAACCAATTTCCGAAATGCGAGGTGGTGCACGCGTGCTGGTCAAAGGACGCGAGATGGGAATGTACGCTTCGTATAGTTACTTGGGATTGGTAGGACATCCGCGCATTAATGAAGCAGCACAGCAGGCAATCGCAAAATTCGGTACGGGCACGCACGGTGTGCGGTTGTTGGCTGGAACTTTAACCATCCATACGGAGCTTGAGGAAACAATTGCTGAGTTTAAAAAAACAGAAGCAGCCATTACTTATACCTCAGGCTACGCGACAAATCTGTCAGTGATATCCACATTATTGGGTCGCGGTGATTATGTAATATGCGACAAGCTGAATCACGCCAGTATCGTAGACGGTTGTTTGATGTCAGGGGCAAAATTCTTACGATTTCGCCATAATGACATGCAGGCGTTGGAAAAACGCTTGCAACAATTGCCGGACGATGCCACAAAATTGGTCATCACAGATTCTGTATTCAGCATGGACGGGGATATCATTGATTTTCCAAAATTGGTAGAGCTATGCCAGAATTATAAAGCTTGGTTGATGATCGACGAGGCCCATTCATTAGGTGTTTTGGGCAGTACTGGCAGGGGAATTGAGGAGTATTTTGGTCTAGAGGGAACAATTGATATCAATATGGGAACCTTGAGTAAAACCATACCGTCGGTGGGTGGGTATGTAGCTGGTCGTAAAGAGCTCATTGAATACCTGCGCCATGCCAGCCGGGCGTACATTTTCTCCGCGGCTCTACCGCCAGGCCAGGCAGCGGCTGCAAAGACATCGTTCGATGTTATTATAGATGAACCCTGGCGGGTAGAAAAGTTGAACGCCAATACAAAACAATTTATTAGTGGGTTACAGGAGCGTGGTTTCAATACCCTTCATACTGAGACCGCTATAGTTCCTGTCATTTGTGGAACTGATGAAAGTGCATACGTGATGACGCGTGAAGCTCAGCACCGGGACACGTTTGTCTTACCGGTGGTTTCACCAGCAGTGCCTCCGGGATTAGCACGTCTGCGAGCGACAATTACCGCAGCGCATGAACCAGATGAGATTGAAAGAGCAATGGAAGTCATAGAGCAGGCTGGGAAGGTTGCAGGTGTGATTTAGTCAATGAATTGATCTACTATGAAAGGCTTGATCTAACAAGTATAAAAGAAAAATTCCTGAGACGGAAATATTGTCTCAGGATGGGGTAGGTGGAGATGTCGGGAATCGAACCCGAGTCCGAAAGAATCGTCCCTCGAATGTCTACGAGCGTAGTTAGTCGTTTTTTTTCACCAGATAGTCCCTGACCAACAAGGGTGACTTCCTGGCTAACCGCTGGGACCCGAAAGTCCCTCTTTCGCACGTTTAGCGGTGTGACACGTACGGCACTCCGACTTTTTTGACGCCCAATCTTTCACCCAGCCAGAGTAGGGTGAAAGTGGACGTGACCCTACTTTAGAGGGTCAACCACTCAAAAAATCGCTTATGCAGCGAGAGGAAGAGTAGCGTAGTTCGTGCGATTGGCACTTGTTTTGTGCGCTGATTTATCGAGATCGGCGCCTCTCGGCTCGCAATTCGGGGCCAGCCTCTCCCGTCGAGACCTTTCATCCCCAGTGAATATTATTATACCTCATTTGTGTACCAAAGTGTGAATTCTAAAAAATTAGAGTAGATTAAACATGATATACTGGATGTAACTTTTTGAATCGTTAGGGGTTTATATTATCAACATATCACAACGTAAAACGCGGTTATGTAATTGCTGTGGCGTGTCGGAAGAACCTAGGTTGTTAAAGGGTTAATCTAGTGACGCAGCTCAGCGAAGATAAACTACTTGAGCGCGCAACTCATGGAGATCGAGAAGCTTTTGGCGCTCTTTATGAGCACCACGTTGGACGAATCTATAATTATATATATTATCGGACTGGCAATACTTCGGATGCAGAAGATTTAACGGAGCGAGTTTTTTATCGAGCTCTTCGTCATATAGGTAATTACAACGACAGAGGACTGCCATTTTCAGCATGGCTATACAGAATTGCGCATAATCTGGTGGCAAATTGGTATCGAGACAACAGCCGGCGGAAAGAATTCCCGTTAGATGATGCTGTATTCAAGTCTCGGCAATATGATCACCCCGAACATGAAATACTAAAATCTGAGGAACAAGAGCGGTTGTTACTTGAAATCCGTCGTTTACCCCCAGAGAGGCAGCAATTATTGATCTTGAAATTTGTCGAACACTTATCAAATGCGGAAATAGGTCAAGTGATGGGGCGAACTGAAGGAGCAATAAAGAGTTTGTATCATAGGACGCTGCTTGTAATGCGAGAAGAGATGGTCAATGAGCCTACGATCAATATTACTCTTAATGATGGAAAAAAGGATTATTGATATATGGAACCTAAACAAGATTACATCGTAATTCCCAATCAATATAATCTTCAAGAACTTGAATCGAATATGCGAGAATTTTTCCAGCCGGTAGGTCCAAGTCCGATTTTTGTGGCTGATTTGAAAAAAAGCTTGTTGAGATATCCGAGATGGAAAATAGCTTTACCTGGTATGCTTCAATCTATCATGCTAGTGAGCGCGGGTTTAATTAGCGGGGTAATGATCTTGGTAACAGGTATGCGTGCCATAGTGACAATTTTTGGTACATTTAAAATCTTACGTCAATTTAAAACTCAAGTAAATAAAAAGCAGGTATCAGCGATACAAACAGGCGTATTGTCTATCTGATATAAAACTTGATAACAAATTGGAGTTAATAGGCCGCGTATAAAAAGCGCGGCGTTTTTTTGTTTCAATCGGTGCGCTTCCCAGGTGAAATATAGTCAATTATTTTGAATGGTTTTACTTGTGTATCTATATTGTCTTTGAGGAGATTACCTGAAATGTGCATCAAGGTGTCATCGAAATCGACATCTTTACCCATTGAAGCCAAACAGGGGTAATGGTGGTGAAGTAATCCGGCTTTTTCTTCTGCCATTTCAACTGAAATACCTTTTAAGCCATTTGCAACATGACGGGCACATCCGCATACTGCATCACGTTGGACATGAGCGGATTTGATAACTTTTAGTTGTGGATCTATTTCCAACTTGATTTCAGGCTGACCAAAGTGGTGTGCAAACTCCGCGATATTGTTATTATTGTATTCAATTCTTTTGAAGCGCGAGGTGAGATAATCTTTTTCTGTAAGAGAGCATAAAGGTTTTGGAGTTACGCATGCAACGTTCATTTCTTCAAGCCAACCACGTAGTTGTCGCGCTAGACCTCTAGGCAGCCAGGCTTCGTTATCGATTGACGCTATCACTGCCTTGGCATCCGTCATTTGAACAACATCGGGAAGCAATTCGGCGATGCCGCGATGTTCGCCAAATGATAGGATTAAGTCGGTTTCTGGAAGTGATTCGGGCAGGAAATCTTCCGGATAGTCAATTACAAGAGGAAAGACATTCGGCGCACGCCAGACTTCAATCAACCAGATATTGGGGCAGTGCTTCTTGATGTTTGATACGTGCCTTTCTCCATATTCGCCCGATATTATCGTGAGAATCCGCATTTTAACCTCGGTTTTATATTGATGGTTGGAATGTCTATTTAAAGGTTAAACATTTTCGACATACTTTTCGGTGATTAAATAGAGCAACATCATGACTTCGGTGACGGCGTAAATGCTGTGAGGCATGTTTGGAGGCAAATACAGCCATGCTTGATCCTTGGAATCTATTTCATCCTCAGCAATTTTCAATTTGGCGTTACCGCTAATGAAGTGTAATATCGCTGTTGATGAAGATGTATGATCAGATAATTCTTGTCCAGCAGCAAAGGTGAAAAGAATGACCTTAACTAGATCGTCTGAATACAAAGTACGGCTTACGATGCTGTCTTCAGGAATGTGGGGAGTTTCTGAAACCAGATTGGGGATCCAATAATATTTTGAATCCATAAATTGCTCCTTCATGTTTGTAAAAGTATTTTTTTCAGCCAATGAGCATCAGCGATCAGGTCAGCATCAATAGGTAGTGTATGGTTGGGCGTCACACGAACAAGAAAATGTGCAGCAATGTCCTTTACTTGTGGAGATATGTCAGGCTGTGATAACAGATACCTGAGTCTCTCATAGGCGCTTGGGTTAGAAAATTTAATCCCTTGCCGGTTTAAATATTCACCTATTACAATACCAGCAGCTCTACGGGCACATACACGAGCCATTCCTTCATTACCAGCTGTACGGGCGGCTTGAGCCTGCTGAATTTCATTCTCGAAGAGATGCTGCCATTCAGGCAGGTCGTTCATGGATTTATTTTACCGTAAATATAATAGTACCGTATAATTGATTGAAATAAATAGATAACTAATCATTAACAAGGTTACACAAGATAAGAATGACACGAGATTTACGCCGTTATGCAAAACAAACGAATATCCGGCTGATCATCGGAGGTATGGCGATATTAGTCATCATTGGAGATGGTTTGATTCTCTTGTTTTATGGGCGAGATGCGGCAGTGATGGGTCTGCTGTGTCTATTGGCTGGTTTATTGCCATTGGTGGTAATTTGGGCGGTCTTGTTTTTTTTCGAATGGGTGGTTAAAAAATCAAATCCTGATTAAAAAAACCTTCCCGGTATTTGCCTCCGGGAAGTGTGTGGCTTTCGTATGGGCAGCAGCTTACTAGGTGATATAAGCAAGGGTTTCGACTCTCAGATCACGAAGTCTTTCGACAGCCAACTGTGCAACTCTTTGAGTCATCACATAACCAAACCCGCAGTCTTTATCAAATTCCTTGAGCAACTCAGTGCAGTTAAATTCTACAACCAGGCATGGAGCAAATGCCTTGGCACATGCGTTAGCATTATGGGGAGGGATCAAAGCGGGAAACCCAAAAATGTTCCCACTACTAACAGTACTGAGCACAATGTCTTTCGTTATTAACTCACCGGTGAGTTGATCAGAAACAGTTTGCTTAACATCCTGGTCAGGTATTTCAATAACGATTCCAACTGTACCTTCGAGAACGAGATAAAAACCTTTCAGGACATCATTTTCTTTAAAGAAAATGTGACCCTCTTCGACGTTCTTCTCTTCAGCATCTTCGGCTAAAATGATAATTTGTTCGTTAGACAAACCTGCGAAAAACTGGTATCGCCGGAGTATCTCGGGTGAGATCATATTGTGTGCCTCCAAATTTTAAACATAAATTTTTTTAAAATATTTCTTGTTGATAGAGCTGAAATTGTTTGGTGAAAGTATTATATTGTTATATCGTTAATTACGCCTAAAACAGCTTCTGTTACGCGTGGTATCGCTTGAGCAACTTTAGGTGTGGGATTTTCATTAAAATCTATTATATTATCTACCTCTATCGCAAAAATCACAATCTCATCTGGTAATGATAAATCGAGTCTTCTTCCCATCGCTAGGGCTGTGATTAAGGATGTGTCGTGTGATGAAGCGCTGTGCTGTGTGGGGCTGATATTCATAAGGTCATCAAGTGACATTTTGTGGATCGTGCCCGGGGAACTTCCATTGCTGCTGATAATGGCATCTACTAGAATAGCCCGGTTGAAGCCGACCATAAGCTCCATTAAGCGAATACCTCCAACACTTGCTTCAGTTACATCAACGTCATTACGATTCTGAAGAGCAAGAATCTTCGATACTTCATATGCAACTAGAACTCCCACCCCGTCGTCTGTGAGTATCGGGTTGCCTAATCCGATTACAATCGTTTTCATCAACATGATTTCATCCTCGTGAAGGTTGAATTTCCAAGATTTGGATGCTCTTCATAAGGCTGAATACAATTATTAATCGATATATTGACTCAATCGTTTGACTTCGATCCCTTCAGCGTCGCGTATCACTATTTCAAGCGGCATTTGACCTGGCAATGAATGAGTCGCACAGGACATGCATGGATCGTAGCTTCGGAAAGCCATTTCCACCATGTTTAACAAACCTTCCGTGATCTCTGTTCCGGCTGAAATCAGATTCATGGCAGCTTTCTTGACTGACATTGAGATTGGGGCGTAATTATTGGTTGTGCCGACAATCAGGTTTACTTTCGTTAACATACCGTTTTCGTCTGTTTGGTAATGATGTGTTAAGGTGCCGCGTGGTGCTTCTACGCTACCGATTCCTTCGTCGGGTTTTTCTGTGATCGGTGTACGTACGTTTGGATCGGTGATCTCAGGATCGGTTGCTAATTCCAGCATCCGTTCAGCTGAATAGAGGAGTTCTACCAGTCGTGCCCAGTGGGTTGCCAACCTGTGATGAACGGGTCGGTATCGACCGTTGATCTTCTCGCTGCCCAAAGTCTCGTAGAATTTTTCAAAAGCTTCTTGAGCTTTTGGTGTTGCCATGCCATCCGATGCATTCAGACGTGATAAAGGTGTAGCGCAGTAAACACCGCTATCTACTCCATCTACGAAACCTTTCCATCCTACCTCTTTCAAGTAGGGGTATTTTAGATAGGTCCACGGTTCAACATGTTCGGCGATATGTTGGGCGTATTCTTTCGGTTCATATTTAACGAATTCTTTTCCTTCGGGATCAGTAACCCGGATCAAGCCATCATAAAAGTTGATTTTGTTGTTTTCATCAACCGTACCCATGTAGTAAGTCTTGTCAGTGTAGGCGTCGGATAGAATGAGATCAACGTATTCCTGGTTTCCTAACACAACATCGGCGAATAGTTGCAGGCTGAAGAGACCGAATTCTACGTTTTCACGGGCGATTTGCTCAAGTTCTTGGCGTTCTTCTTCAATGATGGCTTTACTCCATCCTCCTGGTAAACCTGCTACTGGATGTATACCGCGACCACCCAACATTTTGATGGCATGGTGGTTGCGTTTGCGGCAGTTGATCACCTCCATGCCGATTTCAACCCCGACCTTATGGATCACACCTAGGATGTTGCGTTCGGCTGGTGGTGCTTGGGGTCCGACCACAAAATCGGGTCCACCCAAGGCGTAAAAGTGAACTGTATGGTCGGTGCAGTAGAAAGCCATATAGAACAGTTCGCGGATTTTCTTGGTTACAGAAGGAGGTTCTACATGGTAGAGAGCATCCAAAGCTTTTGTGGCTGCCATGTGGTGCGCTTCAGGACAGACACCGCAGATACGGTTTGTTATCCGAGGCATTTCCTCAGCTGGACGTCCTACGGAAAATTGTTCGAAGCCTCGCAGCTCAGGAATTTGGAGGTATACATTGTCAACATCGCCCTCATCGGTTAAGAAAATCTCAATTTTTCCATGACCTTCCAGCCGAGTGATGGGATCGATAGATACTCGTTTCATTTTGCTTCTCCTTTCCCATTGCCGCCATTTACATTGGCTCGGCGGAGCAGAGAGTGTGCCATGCTGAACCGGTAAAAAGTGCCAGCAGGATCTGGTAAGGTGTCTACAACGGCTTGTATCTCCCGTTCAAGTTCATCTTCTTCCATACTCGGATCTCCAACACCGATTACTGATGCAATAGCGGAAAGCATCTTGGCACCTTGATCCTCCACGTCACCGAGCGGTCCATAACAACCGCGGCAGCCAATACCTACCTGCGGGCATAGTGCTCCACATCCTGCGCGAGTAGCAATTCCCATGCAAACGATACCTTGTTCAAGTAAGCATAAACCTGGGTCAGGAGTTATCTCATGCGGTCTATAGAAGCGAGTTATCGATTTTTCGTGTTTTTCCAATGGACATTCTTCACATACGGCAACGTCCCTTGCACCAACAATGGAACCTTTGGGAGGAAGTGGTGCTCCTTCTAATAGAGCAGATACGATGACTTCTAAAACCGCCCAGATTTGGGGTGGCTCTGGTGGACATCCGGGGAGATAATAATCCACGTCGACGACCTGATCTAGAGATTTCACTGTGTGGTAAAAGACAGGAATATCGAGCTCCCCTTCCGGTACTTTATAGCTAGTTTGTGGAAGGATTTTATCAGGGTTATCAATAGATGGATTCTCCAGAAATACTGTGTCCAGGGTTGCTTGCTTTGTCGTCAGGTTAGACAACGCAGGAATGCAACCTTCATAGGAACAGGAGCCGTAAGCCACAAGAACCTTCGATTTCTGTCGCAGCAGGTGAGCCATCTCCTCATTTTCTGAGTTGCGAATTGCACCATTGAAGAGGCACACATCGATGTATCCATCAGGATAGCCCTTTACATCTTTAGTTTTGAAATCGGCGATGCAGGGGAAGAAAACGATATCAAAGACCTCATCAACGACCAAGATTTTATCGTGTATGTTCAGCACCGATATTTCACAACCACCGCAGGAAGAAGCCCAATACATAGCTAACGTAGGTTTTCCACTATCTGCCATCTTACACCTCCTCCGCTACAGGAGAGTTTTCAATTGGAGCCGGTTGACCTTGACCATTGCCACCACCCAGGACGGTATTTTGCCAATTTAATGGCCCTAATTCCCGGACTTGTTCGGTCATACGATCAACAGCATCCGCTAAAATTGTACCTTCTGACGCAGAAGCCCAGACTAATTGAATTCGCTCATCTTCGACACCGAGTTGTTTCAGCATCTTTTTTAGCAGAAGAAATCTGCGTAGAGTTTTTATATTCCCTTCTACATAGTGGCATTCACCGGGGTGGCAGCCGGCGATCATGACACCATCAGCTCCTTCTCTAAGGGCTTTAATTACAAACTGGGGATCCACGCGACCACTGCACATAACCCGGATTGTTCGCATGTTGGGTGCGTATTTAATCCGTGCAGTCCCTGCGAGGTCAGCAGCACGATAGGAGCACCAGTTGCACAGAAATCCTACGATTACGGGTTCAAACTGTTCATTCATTGTCAAGTCTCCTAATCTCCTGGTACCAGTTCGGGTTCAGAACGTACATCCCACAAAATACCTTCAATCTCAGAAACAATCTGATCATTGGTGAAGTGGGCGCCAGTTATAATCCCGCTAGGGCATGCAGCCACACATGTTCCACAACCCTGGCATAGGGCAGTGATGACTTCTGATACGTTTCTGTCCTCGTGGAATACAATGGCGTTGTAGGGGCACATCGTGTTGCATATCCGGCAGCCAGAACAGGCTTCTTCATTGATGCTGGCGCGCACTGGTTCCATCATGACCGTTCCCTGAGTGATTAAGCCTGCCACACGCGCCGCTGCGGCAGCAGCTTGAGCAACAGAATCAGGAATGTCTTTAGGACCCTGACAAGCGCCTGCTATGTATATGCCTTCTGTCATAGTCGCCACTGGATCCAATTTGGGGTGCCTTTCGGTGAAGAAGCCATCAAAATCACAACCCATCCTGAACAACTGAGATATTTCTTTTGAATCTCCCCGGGCTTCTATGCCTGCACTTAAGAGCACCATGTCCACAGGAATACGACGCTGTTTGCCGATTAAGGTATCTTCCGCCTGAACGATCAGCTTCCCCTCTTCCCCGGGTAGGCGGGCTGCATCAGTTACTTCGGCTGCCCTTCCACGTATGAAATGTGTACCTTCTTCTAATAATCGATGGTAAAACTCTTCATAACCCTTACCGGGAGTGCGCATGTCGATGTAAAAATTATATACATCCGCCCCAGGAAGACGTTCGTGTACTAGATGAGCAAACTTCAGAGAGTACATGCAGCAGACCTTTGAGCAGTACTCGTTGTAATTTTTGTCTCGTGATCCAACGCAGTGGATTATGGCAACGCTCTGGGGTTCAGTTACACCGTCGCGCATAAAAATATTTCCGCCAGTAGGTCCAGCAGCATTGACCATACGCTCAAATTCGAGGCTGGTAAATACGTTTGCCAGACGTCCATATCCGTATTGTGGAATACGGCGTGCATCAAAAAGATCAAATCCAGTTGTGAGTATGATATTGCCTACCTGGAATTTGAGGATTTCATCTTCCTGTTCAAAGTCGATTGCCTCTGTCGGGCAAAAGATTTGGCAGGCTTTACACTTACCGCGCAAGAAATAAGTGCAGTTCTCCTTATCAATAACGGGGTATTTAGGTACAGCCTGTGGGAAAGGTCGGTAGATCACTTTCCGGTATCCTAAACCAGCCTCAAATACATCATCGACGACTTTTATGGGGCATTTCTCTTCGCAAATACCACAACCGGTACAATCTTCTTCAATTACACAACGTGCTTTTTTGCGGACAGTTATTGTGAAATTGCCTAGGTACCCATCTACTTCTTCGATTTCACTGTAGCTAAGCAAAGTGATATTTGGATGCTGTCCTGCATCGACCATTTTAGGTGTCAAGATACAAGCGGAGCAGTCCAAGGTTGGGAATGTCTTGTCTAGCTGAGCCATATGACCTCCGATAGAAGGCTCGCGCTCAACAAGGTAAACATGGTTGCCAGCGTCGGCTAATTCTAAGGCTGCAGTGATGCCTGAGATGCCGCCGCCTACGATCAATGTGTTTGGATTAATCTCTATAGGAAGCTTCTCGAGAGGTACTTGAAAAACTACGCGTTCGACTGCTGCGTTGACCAATGCTTTGGCTTTCTGCGTTGCGGCTACTTTGTCATTGGTTGCCCAGGAATTGTGTTCGCGAATGTTTGCCATCTCGAAAAGGAAGGGGTTTAACCCTGCTCGTTCACATGCTCCTCGAAAAGTTTTTTCGTGCATGTGTGGCGAACATGCGGCGACAACCACTCGAGTAAGTCCCTTTTCTTTTATATCATCCTCGATTAGATCTTGACCCAAGCTCGAGCACATAAACTTATAGTCACGGGCTATCTCTACATTATCCTGCTCTCCAGCCCATGTAGCCACATCTTCGACATCAACAACTCCTGCGATATTTGTGCCGCAGTGACAGACATATACACCAACTTTTTCTTTATTCATATCTCATCCATCCTCTCCCATACTTGGCATTGGAAGAGCCTCCTTGGAGGGGCGCTTCTCCTTCGCCTTTGGTGATGGTTCTGCTCCAATCTTAGCAAGTGCAGGACCGGCATCTACAATTTCCTTACCAAAACCAAGATCATCTGGGGAAATTCCAAAAGCAAGACCAATCATTTGGGTGAAGTATAAAATGGGGATATTGTAATTTGTACCGAATTTCTTATTAACGGCATCCTGGTAGGCGTCCAGGTTTAATTGGCACATTGGACATACCGTGACAATCATATCAGCATCATAATCCGACGCATTCTTCAGCAACCTGCGGATAAGTTCCAAAGCGACAGATTCGCTGATCTGGGTCATATGACCACCACAGCAGTGCGCTTTCAGAGGAAAATCAACCACCTCCGCTCCTAACGTGCTCATGAGTTCATCCAGACTGGTTGGGTATTCTTGATCATCAAAAGACTTCATGTTTCCAGGTCGGACAATCATGCAGCCATAATATGGAGCAATACGCAGATTGTAAAGAGGATTTGTCACTTTCTCTGCAATCGCGTTAAAACCTACATCATCGACAACGATATCCAAGAGATGGCGAACCGATACGGTGCCTGGTTCATAATGCAAATTTCCGGCAGCTAAAGCAGAGTTGACATTCTCTGATAGCTCAGGAGATTCGGCCATGTAGTGATCTGCTTTTTTTAAGTTCAGGAAGCACGCGCTGCAAGGGGCAACCAGTTGATTGCCGTTGCCTTCGAGCTCCTGCTGCGCTGCAAGCGCCAGGTTCCTGCTAATTAGTGCATAAGCGGGTAAGAGGTCAATGCTGATGTATTCGGTTGCCCCGCAACAATTCCAATCATCCAATTCATCAAATTCAATTCCCATAGGTCCAGCAACTGCCATGGCGGATTGGTGATATGCAATAGCGTTTCGCTCCAGGGAGCAACCTGGATAATATCCGTATTTCATGATGAACCTCCGAGCTCTTTCGCTTTACTTAAAATGGCTTTCAATTGATCGAGATTCTTGATGCGGGTAGGTGTAAGGTCCATCCTGCCTTTAAGAAACATGTTAAACCCCATACCTGTAGCCATTTTTACGGCATTGAGAGGATGATGACGCAGGTGATATCGTGTAGCTACACCTAGCTCAAAACTACGGCCGTAATTTTCTACATAATCAATGAAAGTTTCAGAAAATCCTGATGCATCGGATGCGCTTGACTCACGGTATAAGCCTTCCTTAATTGCCATCCTCTTTAAAGTGTACATGATGTCGGTAATGTGGATCTCCTGAGGACATCGCACCATGCAGTAATAGCAAGCGACACAATACCAAGGAGTGTTGCTGCTCAAGACTTGATCCTTCATCCCGGCGTCTATCATAGCGAAAAGTGCCCGGGGTGTGTGTTCCATATCCGGACCAGAGGGACAAGATCCTCCGCAAGTTCCACATTGCAGGCAAAGCTCGAGATGTGGGTCAGTTCCTGGAGTCGCAGCAACTACTTCGTCAAAAAAAGTTGGTGCTCTTGCCGACGCGATCGTAGTAGCCATATAAACCTCCTTCACTCAGATATTATGTTTATTGCATAATACAAAATACCAAATTTCAGAATTTCCCCAAATATCCTCCCTACTAATGGGTCTGGTAGTGTACTATGTATGTGCAGACAAACGGAAATTGCGCGCCTTGCTAGATTAGTATGTGATAATTTGCACTAATGTGCTAGTGGCAAAAGGCATAACTAATTTTTGACATTTGTCACTTGCTTGAATCGTAAGATTTAAAGGAATTCCCTCGTCAAATATGGGAGTGCAATGAAGTTTTAAAAAATTGATAATCGTGAATCGCGGTACAATACCCAGTATTAATTCCTAGGAGATGAATTTATGCCAATTTCTTCAAAATTACAGGAACGCGCTATCAATACGCTCAGATTCCTTTCAGTCGATGCGATCCAAAAAGCCAATTCAGGACATCCTGGTTTGCCAATGGGGACTGCTGCATTGGCATATACATTATGGACCCGTCATTTACGTTTTAACCCCCGCGACCCGGATTGGCCCAACAGAGATCGATTTATTTTATCTGGCGGTCACGGTTCGATGTTGTTATATAGTTTGTTGTACCTTACCGGCTATGACGTTTCACTGGAAGAGATTAAAAAATTCCGGCAGTGGGGGAGCATAACGCCTGGACACCCGGAGTACGGTTTAACTCCAGGAGTGGAAGTCACCACAGGTCCTTTAGGACAGGGATTTGGGAATGGAGTTGGGATGGCAATCGCGGCAGAGCATTTGGCAGCGGAATTCAACCGTCCGGGACATAAAGTGATTAGCCATTATATTTATGCAATTGTCACCGACGGCGATTTAATGGAAGGTGTGGCGTCAGAAGCAGCATCGCTTGCCGGACATCTCCAGTTAGGTCGACTAATTTATTTATATGATGACAACCGTATTTCTATCGATGGCAGTACTAATATTACATTCACAGAAGATCGAATGGCGCGTTTCGAAGCTTACGGTTGGCACGTTCAAACTGTCCTTGATGGGAATGATGTCGAAGCAATTGATCGCGCAATTCAGGCAGCTAAGGTTGATTCACGTCCGTCGATAATTGCCGCTCGTACTCATATCGGCTATGGCTTGCCAACTCGTCAGGATACACCCAAAGCTCATGGTGACCCCCCCGGAGATGAGGAGCTTGACGGTGCTAAACGAAATTTGGGATGGCCGCTATCTCCTCGTTTCTATGTTCCGGAGGATGTGTTGGAGCTATACCAGCAAGTTGGCTTACGCAGTGAACTGGCTGAAAAGGATTGGCGGATTCGCTTGGATGCTTACCGTGAAGCATATCCAGATCTGGAAGTTGAATTAAGTCGCCGCCTCTCAGGTAAATTGCCTGATAATTGGGAATCTGCTTTGCCCGTATTTACCAGAGATAAAAAAGGATTGGCTACTCGGGCTGCGTCAGGCAAGGTTATCAATGCTCTCGCTAAAAGCATACCCGAATTAATCGGGGGTTCAGCTGATCTAGCACCCTCAAATAAGACTTGGATCGATGGAAGCCCAAGTTTTCAACCGGATTCATATCAAGGGCGGAACTTCAACTTCGGAGTTCGTGAGCATGCTATGGGAGCAGTTGTCAATGGAATGGCTGTGCATGGAGGCGTGATCCCTTATGGGGGAACATTCTTGGTTTTCTCAGACTACATGCGACCAGCAATCCGATTATCCGCTCTATCGGACTATCCCAGCATTTGGGTCTTCACTCATGATAGCATTGGGCTTGGTGAAGATGGACCAACCCATCAACCTATAGAGCAATTAACTGCTCTCCGCACTATTCCAAAATTGGTTGTAATTCGTCCTGCAGATGCGAATGAAGTCAGCGAAGCCTGGCGATTAGCAATCTCTCGGCGAGATGGTCCAACAGCACTGGCTTTGACGAGACAAAATCTCCCAACATTGGATAGGGAGGTATTCTCTTCCGCTTCAGGGCTGCAGCGGGGAGCTTATGTACTGGCTGATCTCGGTGAAGGTCGACCTGAAATAATCCTGATGGCTAGCGGATCGGAAGTTAGCTTGATTATTGCAGCCGGTAAGAGATTAGCAGCAGAGGGAGTGGATGTAAGGTTGATTTCATTCCCGAGTTGGGAGTTGTTTACTGCTCAGGACCAAGAATATAGAAATTCGGTATTAATACCCAATGTACAGGCGCGATTGTCAATTGAAGCAGGTATATCCCAAGGTTGGGATCGTTGGGTTGGTGATCGAGGGACGATTATTTCTATCGAGAGGTATGGAGCTTCTGCTCCTTATGAAACTGTATATGAGAAATTCGGTTTATCAGTTGAAAATGTGATTGAACACGCCAAAGGGATATTATAACTCGCTGCTATTTGGGTAAAGAATTGAGAAATTTAAATGAATTCTCACTGGATCAGATTCATCAGCTTTGGGAATCAGCCGAAGCAATTTCTTCTCCTGAGTTAAGCGAACGAAAGAGAGGCCTCGAACGTTTAATTGAATTTGATGTAGTTCGCAGATCGCCGTTAATCGCATATCTATTGGCTACAAGGATTGTAGAACCAGATTTAACACTGCGTGCATATATCGTAAGAGTACTGGCTGGTATTCTCAAGACTGATTCACCAAATAATCTCTCACCAGATGATGTGCGGTTAACTTTAGTAAACTACTTATCTCAGATTGATCTAAGGGAAATTATGGCTCTGCTGCAACTGGCAGAAATTGATCCTTATGCGGAAGAGCAAATCATCCTATTATTGAGTGCTTGCTCTTGTGCAGGGGGGCATCTTATCTTTATAGCTAATGATAGGGGAACATCTCTGCCAGCACGCAAACTGTCGGTAAAATTTATAGGCAGAGTTGGATATTTAGAGGCACTTCCTGATCTGCTGCGATTAGAAACCCGACTGAAGACCAGAACAAAAACCAATCATACTGAGGATAGTCAAACGAGCTTATTACCAATAATCACAGAGTCACTCACCTTACTACGAACTCCCTGATCGAAGATTGAACTTTTTTGGGTGTGGATAATTAAAACCGCGGATAAACTTCTATTAGGATTCGCCCTTCGAACAACAAAATAATTAAGCTTTAGTTTTTCCGCAATTTGGGCAAACTCGTTCATTGGTTTTTACAGCAAAGCCACAGTATTGGCATGTACGTGGTTGTTGTTTGCCTAGTGGGGCACCGCATGCTATACAATTTGGTTCTCCCACAGGGTTGGCAGTGATGCAATATGGACATACAACCCGCCGCAGGCGTTCGGAAAGCTCAAAGGTTGCACCGTGAGCATTAGCAGTTGACTCAATGACGGACCAGATTTCGTCAGTTAACTGCAAGTATTCATAATCTTGTACCAGATCATCCAAGCGGTAAATTAACCTCCATGGGTTACGCAAAGCTTCAAGTGCTGTTTGACCGAAGCTGGCGGCTACCCCCATCCACGACTGTTTTCCTATTTGTATAGAGACACCATCTTCAACCTGACGGAGATCTACGCTGATTGCTGTGTGCCCGCCAGATGTCGGGCGATGGCGAGTAGCTATCTGCACTAGAACTCGTTTCCCTTTTCCGAATTGTTGAGCATGTAAATTACCATGGTTAAATTCGCCGATTAGTGACTGCGCGACGTCATTAGTAGTAATTATGCCGTGAAATATTCTTTGTTCCATCTTTTTTTTCTAGTTATAACCGGTTAGAAGTATTATTGGATAAAAATCATTCGAATTTATGCATTCGGTCTTAGATATAGATTATAATCGCCGTTGCAAAACTTGGGATTAATTCCCTGGAGAGAATATGCTTTACTGTAAAAACCTATTTAAGATAGTATTCTTATTACCAATTTGTATCTTACTGTTTTTATATCAGGTTTCGTTTGTACTCGCAGATGGATTAGCGCAAATCCCAACGGGATCTATACCCACGGTAACTGGAACTCCAATTGGGGCAGTAGCCGTTGTACTTGATAATGAACAAGGGTTTGTGAATGTGCGCGCCGGTCCATCAACTGTCGGATATGAAATTGTCGGTGTTCTTGTCGCTGGTCAGCAAGTACCCGCCCTAGGGAGGTCTTCGGGTAGTGATTGGATCAAAATTGCTTACCCAGGTGTGCCGGGTGGTGTAGCGTGGATATGGTCGGATCTGGTTGATATTAGAGGTTCACTGGGCGTGGTAGAACCTCCACATACGCCTACTCCAAAAGTGACTCCTACAATTGATCCTACACTAGCTGCTCAATTCCTGGTTGAAGTCCCTCCAACCCAGTTGCCAACTTATACTCCACCTCCGCCCATTACAATGCCCACGTTTCCGGCGCAAGAACCCGCAGCAAGTCCCGGTGGGATTCCAATGGGATTTATCATCATTGGTATGGCTGTAGTAGGATTATTTGGAGTGATCATATCGTTTTTAAGCACGAGATAGATAAAAAAAACCGGCGATAAGCCGGTCTTTGTTTTAATCAAATTGTCATTAGTAACAACTGCTGCATCCTGCATTACCATCTTGTGTACTGCCTTCGCTGCCAGTATTGAAGGAAGTACCGCATCCGCATGAGGCGGTGGCATTTGGATTATCAATCTTGAAACCGCTCGCCATTAGATCGTCAACATAATCGACAGTTGAACCTCTCATGTAATTAATGGATACTTCGTCAATAATGACTTTCACCCCGTCGAATTCAGCAGTTACATCACCTATCCGTAAATTGTTGTCGAGTGCCATTCCATACTGCAAGCCCGAGCAACCTCCGCCTGAAACGAAAATCCTAAGTGCATAGCCTTCAAGATCCCGCTTCTCTAGCAATTCATTTATGGCTTGTACAGCTGAAGGGGTGAGAGTTATTAATTTGGTTTGTGTCTGGTCAGCGAGCATATAAAGTTCCTTTTTGTGAATTGGATGTAATCCTTCAATTTTGATGAATTATATCAAAATATGTGATATACGTCAATGCAGTCGTCCTATTATTAATGTAATTGTTATTTCAAAAAAGTAGATATCCTAATACAAGGGAAACAAAAGCGATGCTAATATTATCGATGTCAGGGATGGGGAGAGTTTCGACTATTGTAGCTGCGATAGCGATCAGACTAATCGCAGGTATGTAAATGGTTAACGGCCCAGAAAATATATCAGCGTAGATGTATATAGCTACAATTATTATCGACAAACTCCAGCCACCGAAGAACATTCCGAGGCTCCCGGCCCAAGATTTGCTGCCATTCCAAGGTAACTTTGATTTACCAAATCTACGACCAATAATATCGGCCAGGCCATCTCCACCGCAGACCATCATTAGAGCAACTATTCCAATAGGTGTATATTTCCAGAAAATGAGGGTGATGATAACAAAAATAACCCCATAATAAAGTGGGCCTCGAAGTATCTCGCGCCGATCTCCAGTGCGGGACATGGATTTCACAGCGGCTTCGTCACGGATCACACCCAGGCCGACCAGGATAAACTGGGTTGTGATGGTCAAGGGGACCAATGCTGCCATAAAACGAGCTGCCGGATTATCATTGAACAGCAACCAGCAGAGGACAAAGATTGGTCCGGTACCGATGTGAATGAATTTTCGGCTGAGATGACTGCTAATCCAATGTTTTTGAGCCGCAAAATTATTGATCCGCAGCCAGACAAGTGCTGTTCCAAAAGCGATAATTGTAGCGATCAAATTATTGTGGAGCATATTATTACTACAAAATTCAAGAATCCTTTAGATCGTCGAATGAGGGTGGAAATCTATTTATATTTTCCGTGATATTGGCGTTCTATTTCACGTTGTGCATCACGGCTAGCAATTACCTGCCGTTTATCATAAAGCTTTTTCCCTTTAACAATAGCAATCTCCACTTTGGCGAGTCCATCCTTCAAGTACATTTTTAGAGGGATAATTGTTACACCTTTTTTGCGTACTTGATCCCATAGATGACGGATTTCACGCCTGTGCAGTAATAGTTTGCGTGGTCTCTTTGGTTCATGGTTAAAAATCCCAGCTTGTTCATAGTGTGCTATATGTAGGTCAATAATCCATGCTTCTCCGCCGTCAAAGCGTACATAAGCTTCGGCTAGACTGACTTGTCCTGCACGAATTGATTTAATTTCACTGCCCTGTAGTACTATCCCAGCCTCGTATTGCTCGAAGATGAAATATTCGTATTTTGCTTTCCGATTCTTGGATACAACTTTGATTGGCATATTAATGAATTCCGAACATAACACGGTGCAAAGGTAAATTGAGTTTCTCGTGGATAAATTATTGCCCGAACATCTCGATGATGACAGGGTTTATTCTACTCCAATCTGGAAAAAGAACGCTGGCTCCTGCCTCTGTGATAACTGGTGTCGTCATATCCCGATTAATGGTGCGGCTGTCAATGCCATCCGGACCGGTGCGCAAGATGGCAAATATCAGTCGAGGCCATAACCAGGTTGGAATATCCGTGTCAACATATTTAGAAAACGTGCTCATTACTACTGGTAAGCGAGGCCAATTGATCGGATTGAGCATTTGTAATATGACTTGTTTCATCATGAACTGTCCGTTTTCCATTCTAAAGAAATCATCCGAATTTTGTCTATGCCGAACAAAGGCAAGCGCTTTTCTACCCTTTAGATGATATTTACCTGGTGGATAGCCGGCCATTGGCTTAGACAACTCAATGTCTACGCCACCCATCGCAGTTACCATTTCTCGAAAGCCCTCGAACTTGATGCGAACAAAATTATCGACATTTACCCGAAAATTAGTTTCAACTGTCGCCATTACCGCACGGGGACCGCTGTCTTTTTCTTGTATTTCTGCAAAAAAATGGGCAGTATTGATACGGTTCTCGCCTACACCAGGTATCATCACCCATAAATCGCGTGGAATAGATAACATACCAATATAAGGTTCAAAGGGATCGAATGTCGTGAGGATGATGGTATCGCTGCGTCCTAATGAGCTGCTGGGTTGCGTGTAGTCAATCCCTAGTATTAGAATATTTTGGCGGAGAGGGGTGATCAAATAAACAGCCAAGCATATCCCGGAAATTAAAAGAATAAAGATTATCGGGAGACAACCGCAGCAACCCATGCGCTTCTTCTGCGGTCTTCTTTGTTGTTGAGCTGGATAGACTGGATTTTGCCGGTTATGGTTTATTTGTGTCATGTTATTTCACTCGACATTTTTAGGGCTGGGTTTCGCCAGAATCTTAGCAATCGGTCGGATTTTCAGCCACCATTCGTGTTTTGGTCTCTGTTTTTCCATGTCACCCATGCGGTCGAAATCCTCGAGATTATTAAACCTAATTTCCTTGCCCTGTAAACCAATGAAAGCGCTGGTTTTAGAATCATTTTCTACTTGTTCAATTAAAAATTCAATACTGTGTGTTGCAAGCTGGGTGGCTTGAGTTCGGTCAAAAGGTGAAGGAACCCCTCCTTGCTGGAGATGTCCTAATATCGATTGGCGAACGTCAAATAAATCCTTTCCTTCCTCTTCGAAGAGTGCACACATAAAAGCCGTCGTATAGATTTGGTTGGCATTTTCATTGCGGATCATTAAACCCAGGCGCTTGCCACCAACAAATCCTAGATTTAGCTTTTCGACATCTTCTTGAAGATCCTGTAAAGTAACCCCCTCTTCGTTGAGATAAACCCGCTCAGCACCGGTTGCCAACCCACTCATCAGTGCAAGATATCCGCAATTACGCCCCATGACTTCCACGACAAAACAACGCCGCAAGGCTACGGCCGAATCTTTGATTTTATCAACCGCTTGGACGATGCTATTTAATGCTGTATCAGCGCCGACGCTTAAATCTGACCCAGGCAGGTTATTATTAATTGTCGCTGGTAATAAGACAAAGGGTATATTGAAGGCGGGGTATTCTGACCGTTTCTTAAGGAGATCGAAAGCAGTTTCATAAGCGGGCCATCCACCGATAATAAGAACACCATGGATATCATTTTCTTCAATTGCGCGAGCGATATCGTACCAATTGCTGCCGCTTGGGGTTATCCGATTTGTGCCAAGTTCTGAACCACCAATTGACGCCCACCCGTTTACGGACATCCAGTCCATTTCTTCGATATCGCCTTTTACAAAGCCCGGGAATCCGTTGCGAATACCCAGTAAGATGTGTCCCCTGTCTAATCCGATACGTAGAGCGGCACGCACTGCCGTATTCATGCCAGGTGCAAGAGCGCCAGAATGCATAATTGCCAGACGAAACCTTTTTTGCCCTGGTTTCGGTGCGTGGGGTAAAGCGCGCAGCATTGTACGAAGTGTCTGAAAAGCTTCAACAAAGCTTGTGCCGCGCAAATCCATCGCTTCTTCATAGTTATTTTGCTTGATAGCTGTTACAACGGAGTTGGTCTTTTCGATGCAATCAATCAAAGGAGATTTCACGATGTGATTACCTTGCAATCCGATGAGGAGAGGTTCGGTATTCGAACTGGAGGAAAGGATTGTTTCAACAGCAGCGTATCCCAGCAAAGTGCCTAAAGTGCGGTCAAAAGCGCTGGGTGAGCCCCCGCGCTGAACGTGACCTAACACTGTGGATCGTACCTCCTCGCCCATGATGTTTTCTAGAGCCTCAGCAACATCCGCCCTACTAATCGGATTTCCATCACGATCGCGAGCTCCTTCTGCTAAAATAACGATTGAATCGCGCCTCCCCGCTTCTCGACCAGCAATGAGTCGATTGCTCATGAATTCTTGCCAATTATCCACATCAGGCGGATTTTCGGGAATAAAAACCCAGTCAGCTCCTGTTCCCAGAGCTGCCATCAATGCCAGGTAACCACAATTTCTACCCATGACTTCAACAATAAATGTTCGCTGGTGACTGGCTGCCGTGCTACTGATCGCATCGACAGCTTCCGTTATGCGGTGCAAGGCTGTATCCGCACCAATTGTCATGTCTGTTCCGAACACATCGTTATCAATCGATCCTACCAGACCCGTGATTATTAAATTCGGGTGTCTGGAGGCAATTTCCTTTTTTATTAATTTGTTTTCAACAAGTTCAGCGAGTAAGCTCGACCATTCCCGGTGAAAGATGCTTGCACCAGTCAGGCTTCCATCGCCACCAATAATCACCAAACCATCTATTTCGTGTTTAATAAGATTAAAGGCAGCTTTAAGACGTCCTTCACGAGTTTTAAATTCTTCACACCTGGCAGATCCGATAACAGTTCCACCTCGATGTAAAATGCCTCCCACAGAATTCCAATTCAACTTATGGATGAATCCTTTACCATCTACCATACCCTGGTAGCCCTCGTAAATTGCGAATACTCCCATTCCATAATCTAGCGCTGTGCGAACAACAGCCCTTACGGCAGCGTTCATACCTGAAGCGTCTCCACCGCTTGTTAGAATTCCTATGCGCCGTTTGCGTTTTCTTGGCATACGTAAAATACTCCTGTTTCTCCTATCCTTTTGTGAATAGATATATGCATAAACTCTGATAGTAAGAATTGCTCAATATTAGATATTGTCGGGCGAAGAGTTGTACTCGTGTGGCATAATTTGCCTCAGTAGATTATGATGAGAATGCACAACAATATTAGTAATCCCAAACATTAATTATATCGCGTTCATGAATTTTAAGATTGTGCAACAGTTTTTCTGTAAAATGATCTGAATATCCTCGGAAATTGATAT
>CBFDCK010000006.1:0-61717 GCA_965603285.1 uncultured bacterium | reverse complement strand
ACTACCTAATAACAGAGCGTGCTTGTTTCGAATACAAATTGAATAAAACTTTGAAACGATCAGCCGTAAATTTTATCATTGAAAAACTACTTAAGATACATTTGGTAGAATAATTAAGGCTTTTTAAGGATAGATTTATGTTTACAAATATACCTGAATTGAAAATTATCGGTGGGGGTCTGGCAGGAAGTGAAGCTGCTTGGCAAGCAGGTCAACGCGGTGTGGATGTGCTCTTATTCGAAATGAGGCCAGTAAAATTCACCGGAGCACATACAAGTCCGTACTTGGCGGAATTAGTGTGCTCGAATTCACTAGGTTCAAATTTGCGAAACCGGGCTTCAGGGTTATTAAAAGAGGAATTACGTCGTCTGGGTTCAATGGTAATTAAATGCGCTGAAGATACCGCTGTACCTGCGGGTGGGGCACTGGCTGTTGATCGGGACGCTTTTGCTAAATTGGTAACAGAGAAAATTGAAGCTCATCCCAGTATTAGAGTAATTCGCAAAGAAGTAATCGATATTCCTGATGAGCCAACGATTATTGCGTCGGGACCATTGACTTCAGAAAGTTTATCGTATGCAATTAGAAATATAACTGGCAAAGAACATCTTTATTTTTATGATGCAATGGCACCGATTATCTCCCAAGGATCAATCAACACGGATATTACTTTTTGGGGTTCGCGTTATGAAAGAGGAGAGAAAGAGAAAGGTGATTACATTAATTGCCCATTCGACAGAGAATCTTACGATACTTTTATTTCCGCTTTGAGGAAAGCAGAAAGGATCGAATTGAAGAAGATTGACCAGCAAGTCGATGATGGTGTAAATGCAGGTTCGCAGCAATATTTTGAGGGCTGTCTTCCGGTAGAGGTATTAGCACTGCGGGACAGAGAGGCTTTAGCCTATGGACCGATGAGACCCGTGGGCTTGATTGATCCAAAGAATGGCGAACGTCCATATGCTGTTGTACAGCTTCGCCAGGACAATTTGGCAGGAACGTTATTTAACATGGTGGGGTTTCAGACAAATTTAAAATACAACGAACAGGATCGAGTTTTCAGATTGATCCCGGGCTTAGAAAAAGCGAAATTTGTGCGATACGGGCAAATGCACCGCAATACTTATATTTTCTCTCCAGCACTTTTACAACCGACACTCCAAAAGAAGAATCGTGACGATCTATTCTTTGCAGGACAAATCACAGGTATTGAAGGTTACACAGGAAATATCGCTTCAGGTCTGTTGGCTGGCTGGAATGCAGCCCGGTTGTTGAAAGGTAAAAATCCGTTGATAATGCCTAAAACCACAATGTTAGGTGCACTTTGTTGCTATATATCTAACGCTAGTCCTGGGGATTTTCAACCTATGAAAGCGAATTTTGGTATACTTCCAACCCTAGAAGGACCAAAAGTGAGGGACAAAAGAGAACGTTTCTCAACTTATTCAAGACGATCATTAGAAGCATTAGAGAATTTGATCTCGGAGATTGATTAAAACCAACACAATATTGCGCATAGTCTTTTTCACCTCAGTAATCATTAATACCTAACTTATGCACAATCACCAAACAAACAAACTATTACTCTTCTTCCTATTTATCGCTTTATTTACGCAGCAATGCAGTCCTTCAAATAAAGACTTTGCACATTTTAACGCCGAAAGAGCTTTCAAAGATATTGAGTATCAAGTCTTATTGGGACCTCGTATACCAAACAGCGATGCCCACGAAAAAGAAATTAAATGGATCTCAGGTGAATTACGGAATTCAGGTTGGAAAGTTGAGATACAAGAATCAGTTCAAATGGGACACCCAGTGAAAAATGTGATCGGAAAATGGGGTGAGGGTGATCCATGGATAGTGCTCGGCGCACATTACGATTCTAGAATAGTTTCAGACCACGACCCGAACATTTTCAATCAAACCACACCAGTTCCAGGTGCCAATGATGGTGCATCGGGAGTCGCATTACTGTTAGAATTGGCCAGGATTTTACCTCATCAACTCAAAGCACACCAAGCGAACGATCAAACCGGAGTAAAACAAATCTGGTTGGTATTCTTTGATGCCGAAGATAATGGCAACATTCCAGGTTGGGATTGGATATTAGGCTCGAGAGCGTTCGTTCAAAGCCTGGAAGATAAGCCAGATGCAGCAATTATTGTAGATATGATCGGTGATGCTAATCTAAAGATCTATCAGGAAAAAAATTCTGATCCAGCACTTACAAAAGAAATTTGGGATCAAGCTCAAGCACTTGGTTATGCGGATGAATTTATACCATTCCCCAAATATGGAATTATTGATGATCACATCCCATTTCTTGAGGCTGGCATACCTGCAGTAGATGTGATCGATATCGAGTACGCATATTATCATACAACCGAAGATTCACCAGATAAAACATCGTCCGATAGTCTTAAGGCAGTTGGCGACACGATTTTAACCTGGTTGGTATACAAACGATTCGAACGATAACCGGTATTGAAAATTTATATCGGCAATAAACTAATAGGATATTTATTTCTTATATGACAGCTAAGACATTTGAACCGACTTCGCGACAACGAGAGCGAGCATTTCTAGTGGGGGTTGATATTTATAATCAGGATAAACTCTTATCATTAGAGGATTCTCTCACAGAATTGTCCTTGTTAGCTCAGACCGCGGGTTTGGATATTGCAGGACAAGCATATCAAAAACTCGATCGACCCAACCCGCAAACCCTTATAGGAACAGGAAAGGTGCAAGAAATACTAATATTAGCAAACGAGGTTCGAGCCGATCTAATTCTGTTTGATGAGGAGCTCTCTCCACGCCACTTACGGGAACTTGAACACGTTTTCGGAGAAGAAATCCGAATTATCGACCGTACTGCATTAATCCTGGATATTTTTGCCCAACATGCTCAAACAAGAGAAGGTTCTCTACAAGTTGAATTGGCTCAATACGAGTACCGGTTGCCCAGGCTTACGCGTGCCTGGACACATCTCGCCAGGCAGGCAGGAGGTGGCGGCGGACGCTCTGGAAGTGTCGGAGGGGTAGGTTTGAGAGGACCTGGAGAGACACAGCTTGAAGTTGACCGACGTGATATCCGGCGCCGCATAATTCATCTAAAGGAAAAGTTAGAAAAGGTACGCACACACCGTCAGCAATATAGGTCCAGACGCAGGCGCTCGCAAATGCCAGTAGTTGCCCTTGTAGGATATACTAACGCGGGTAAATCCACTTTGCTGAACAAACTCTCAAACGCGGATATTTATGTTGCAGATCAGCTCTTTGCCACTCTCGATCCAACAACACGCAGAGTTGAGCTGCCAGGAGGGCGCCCTGTACTTTTTACCGATACTGTCGGTTTCATACAAAAACTCCCAACCAGTCTGATCGCGTCATTCAGAGCAACCTTAGAAGAAATTGCTGATGCTGATTTATTGCTGCATGTCATTGACATCTCTCATAACAATGCCATAGCACAGGCAGAGGCGGTTCACGAAACTCTAATAGAAATCGAAGCCGATAATATTCCAGTTATATCAATTCTGAACAAAATAGATCTATTGATAGATCCGGAAGGTGCGCGTAATACCTTGATTGCTTTTCCTCAGTCAGTAGCAATTTCAGCGCTCACCGGCGAGGGAATTCAGGAATTATTGAACGCAGTAGAAGGAATTCTTTATAGTTCAAACAGAACAATATCAGTGCGCCTGCCATATCAACAAGGTGGTTTGATTTCTTTATTTTATGATGTTGGGCAAGTTGAGCATATTGAACATGGCGAAAGTGAAGTGTTTATTCGTGGAGAGATCCCGGTTCGTTTTTTATCCAAACTTCAACCTTATTTGGTAAATGAGAGTGTTTAAAAATACCTGGAGCAAATATTGATTGCTCCAGGTAAACTATTTTTATTCCTCTAATGCGGTCTTTTTATAATTTTGGACCTGCTGAAACAACCTCTAGAGGAGATTCGTCTTCATATTTCTTGAAATTATCGATAAAACGAGACGCAAGGTCTCGATACCTCTTCATATAAGCTTCATTACTTGGCCACGACGAAGCAGGATCCATAACTTTATCGGGAACATCCGAGCAACTTTTCGGTACCTGAAATCCGAAAATGGGATCAGTGGAATATTCAACCGACTCTAGCTTTCCTTCTAAAGCTGCATTGAGCATCGCGCGGGTATATTGAATGCTGATTCGTTTGCCGATACCATATGGTCCACCAACCCAGCCTGTATTAAGCAACCAGCAATTGACTCCATATCGAAGTACTTTATGCTTTAGAAGGTCCGCATAATGAACCGGGTGGTGCACCATAAAAGGACCACCAAAACATGTGCTGAATGTGATTTCAGGCTCTTCTCCTACACCAATCTCTGTGCCTCCAACCTTTGCCGTGTATCCGGAAATGAAATGGTATAGGGCTTGTTCTGGCGTCAATTTGGCGATAGGCGGCATTACACCTGAAGCATCACATGTGAGCATAATTATGTTCTTAGGGTGACCCGCGCGCTTTTCAGGTACCGCATTTTCAATAAATTCTAAGGGGTATGAAGCGCGCGTATTTTCTGTATTTGCATCGTCATCGAGGTCTATCAACCTAGTGACGGGATCATAAACGACATTCTCAAGAATAGTACCAAATTTTTTTGTGCAAGCGTATATCTGTGGTTCCGCTGTAGGTGAAAGAGCAATGACTTTAGCGTAGCAACCACCTTCGAAATTGAAAACGCCCTCATCGCTCCATCCGTGTTCATCGTCCCCAATCAGACCACGAGTAGGGTCTGCTGATAGGGAAGTCTTACCGGTACCGGAAAGCCCGAAGAAAAGGGCAACATCTCCTTCTTTACCCATATTAGATGAACAATGCATAGACATCACATTTTGCAAAGGAAGCAAATAATTCATGATTGTAAATATTGATTTTTTAATCTCTCCACCATAGCTAGAGTCACCAATTATGCAAACCTTCTGTTCAAAATTTATTGCTACAACCGTCTCTCGAGGTGTATCGTCAATCTGTGGAAAGGCTTTAAAGGATGGCACAGTAATAACTGTGAAATCAGGAACATGCCTCTTGTATTGCTCTTTTGTTTGAGGAAGGATGAACATATTTCTCGCAAAAATGCTGTGCCATGCATATTCCGTGATAATCCGAATCGGTAAACTGAATTCAGGATCAGCACCGGCGTAGCAATCCTGTACGAAAAGATCGCGGCCTTGTAAAAAGCCTTGAACACGGTTGAGTAACTCGTTAAACTTCTCCGGGCTGTAGGGTCTGTTATATTCTCCCCACCAGATATGATCCTCTGTCGAAGCTTCTTTGACGATAAATTTATCGCCAGCTGCCCGAGCAGTATGTTTGCCTGTATTTACATTTATTGGTCCTAAATGGGTGAGCTTCCCTTCATTACGAAATATTGCTTCTTCGTAGAGGGCTTCTGTTGGCAAGTTCCAATAAACGACGTGCAAATTTGATAAACCGTGGTTGTCTAATCCGTAATCACACTTAAGATCATAAGCCTGGGCTTGCGCTGGGCTTTTTATGTCTACAATATTGATCATAGCCAGTCCCTTATTAGTTTCCGATCGCCGATATATATTTCATTGGGTGAATTTAGATCCAATACCCATTTTATTCGTTCAACAGCAGTCATAATATCCTTTATACTGCCAGCGAAACTTAATCTTAAATGACCCTCCATTCCGAAATCTTTACCTGGTACAGTGACTACCAAGGCTTTATTTAAAATAAACTTGGACAATTCCACTGAATCATTTGAATAAGCCCTGAAATCCGGCAAGCAATAAAATGCTCCTTCAGGTTTAATCACTTTTACATCATTGAACGAACGTAGTTCCTGCATTATTACATTACGATTGTTTTCGAAAGTCAGACGCAAGCTTTCGACAACACTTTGCATGCCAGTTAAAGCACCTTCTGCACCTGCCTGAAGAAGCACAGATGTTCCCGAAGTCGTCTGTGATTGAATGTTGTTCATCACTTCAACAATTTTACGGTTTGCTATTGTCCATCCGATGCGGAATCCGGTCATGCCGTATGATTTTGAAACTCCATTGACCGCAATAACCATTGTCGATTCGATGTCTTTGTGTGTGAAATCGTAAGCCGGTCTTGCTTGATTACCATCAAAAACCAGTTTATGATAAATATCATCTGTGATCAGATAAATCTTCTTTCTTTCGCAGAAATCCACGATGTCAGCAATGAACTCCTCTGAATAAACAGCACCGGAAGGGTTATTTGGACTGTTAACAATAATTGCCTTGGTATAGGAACCAACAGCACGTTCAATATCCTCCATGCGAGGTTTGAAGGTCCCATCTTCAGGCACAACAACCACAGGTATCCCATAGGCCAATTTAACTATTTCCGGATAGCTGACCCAATATGGCGCTAGGAGAACAACCTCGTCTTGAGGATTCACAATGCTAAGTATGATGTTGGAAATAGATTGTTTTGCGCCAGCAGACACTATAACGTTCTCTGGGGCTACAAGTCGGTTGTAATTCTCTTCAGTATAGCGAATAATGGCTTTTTTTAAGGATGGTGTCCCATCCGATGGTGTGTATTTTATATTGCCCTCACTCAACCTGGCAGCCGCACTCAGTAATGCAGTGATTGGTGTTTTATTCTTTGGTTCACCAATCCCCAAACTGATAACGGGTTCTCCCTTTTCTCTTAATATTCTAGCTTGTTCATTTAGAACAAGAGTAGATGATGCTGAAATTGTTCTTGCAAGCTGGCTTATGCTCATGTTTCAAACATGCTCCTTATATTTGCTATTATGTATCACATAACGCATCTATATCTCGTCTGGCATATCTTAGTTTAATAAGAAATTTCTCTCATGCAAGTTGCTATTTTAACACACTAAATAACCATAATCGATAATCCGCCACGAAGTTTGTGCATTGACAATAGGGCAGTTTTCATCAAGTAACTTAGTACTCGCAATGAACATAGCAGTAGAATATTGCGCATAGGTATATAGTGGCGGTCAAACATTGCCAAACACCTCCACCAAAAAATTGGGGGAGGCTACGTATAGACACATAAACAGCAATTATAAGTGATGGTATACAATAACTGCGCAAAACACGTTGCGGTTTAATGTTCAAAACCTACGAATATAGATTTGACAATTACCGTTCTTCGAATATTTCCCAGTACCCTCTATCCAGCTCATCGTCCGACAGGTGGGCATACCTCTGGGTTACCGCAATATTTCTGTGACGGGCGAGTTCCTGGGCTAGTTTTAGTTTTCCGCCCGAGCCATGAAGTACTGTGGTGACAAAAAAATGCCTAAACGAATGTGGAGTAATTTTGCCAACAGACTGGGATCCTAAAACTTCTTTGACCCTTTGTGAAACGATATTGCGTCCGGTAACCGTTGTGATTGGTTTGGTTTTTTTCCCAGCTCCACGATCATGACGCGAAAATACCGGTAGGGATGATAGAGGACGTCCTGAAACACCGTCAATTTTGGCGCGTTCCTTCAAGTAATCCCTAATTGCTTTCATACATCGGTTCGAGAAGCGAACTACGTCCTGACGATCTCCTTTTCCAATGATCATCGCTTTACCTTCATTCCAATCTATATCACCACGCCGTAGACCACAAGCCTCGTGGACCCGCAATCCCGTATCAGCTAAAGTAAGTAAAAATGCACGGTCTCGTAAATTCCGCAATCCTTCAGCCTCATCCTTGTACGGCAAAGTGGCAAGAGTTGCTGCATAGTTGAGTACATCTTCAATTTGCGAACGCGGAAATTGGGGAAGACGTGGTCCATATCTACGTGAACGCTGCCTTATAAGCATTCGTAACTTCGGAAGATTCAGATCAGCCAAGTTTTCAGCTGCTAGGTAATCATAGAAACCTGCCACAGCAGTCAAATATAAGCTCTCGGTAGCAGGAGCATATTTCTTCAGATCCATTGCGAACCATGCGATAGCATCAACTGGCAATTTTCTAACCATCGTGTTTTCAGTTGTTAGGTCGCGTTTGTTTAATACCAATTTGAATCTTCTCAGCGCATTGCCATAACTGCGAGCAGTGTTCTGGCTGCGAGCCATTGTGATGTTATTTAAATACTTAATGATTGCTTGATTAATTGTTATTGTCATGATTGTACATCTTTCAAGCCCGGCCTATGTTATTGATAATGATACTTATCATAAACATAAAAGGATCTTACCAATATTTCCCTGCCCTGTCAAGCGTATTGTGCTTCATGCAAGGTGTTTATCACAAGAATTGCCAAAACCATTAAACAAATGATTACGCTAGATATATTTACGATGCATTTAATGATAACCATCACCTATGACTCCCCCAAACCGTATCGGGATAATAAATTTTTTTACTCCGGCAAATAAGGGTAGTAAATTTTCGATAAACACCCTGCCTCACATATCCTAAATATTCCTATTGACGAAAAAGCACGCATGTTCTATAATGTGAGCAGGTGTTTTGATGGAACCAATAAAACAGCTTCAAATATTGTCTGCATTGATGGGACTAGAACCAGCGGAAGAAATTGGATGTCCAAATATCACCCCTTTACAAACGGAAGATATCTACATAACAAACGCAACCACTCCGAATGGCAAACATATTTCTCTTCTTAAAACATTACTTACCTCTGCATGTGAGAGTAATTGTAATTACTGCCCATTTCGTGCCGGGCGGGACTATCACAGAACAAGATTGATTCCCGATGAAATGGCAAAGTTATTCATATCCTTGCATATAGCTGGTATTGTGGATGGAATATTTCTCAGCTCAGGACTCGCCGGAGGAAGTATAAAAACGCAAGACAATCTAATAGACACTATAGAATTGTTACGTAATAAACATAATTACACGGGTTACGTCCATTTAAAGATCATGCCTGGAGCAGAACGCTCTCAGGTAGAGCGTATCATGCAAATTGCGGACCGTGTATCTGTCAATTTGGAAGCTCCTAATACCAAACGTCTTGAACATCTAGCTCCCAGAAAAGAGTTTATGGATGATCTCATAAAACCCATACGCTGGATAGAAGAGATAAGGCAAAACATGCCTCCCTATTTGGGTTGGAATGGGCGCTGGCCTTCCGTCACAACCCAATTTGTTGTAGGTCCCGCCGGTGAAAGCGATTTTGAATTACTTAATACTACGACTCATCTCCACAAGAAATATAGCTTGAGTAGGGCATACTTTAGAGCATTTACTCCGGTACCTGGTACTCCCTTTGAAAACAAATCTGCCACACTCCCCATGCGCGAACTTCGTCTTTATCAGGCTTCATTTCTCCTGCGGGATTACAAGTTTCAGTTAGAAGATTTACCTTTCGAAACATCAGGCAGTCTCCCATTAGAAAGCGACCCGAAGACCAGGTGGGCGTCATTACATCTTTCTGAACGCCCAGTTGAATTGAATATTGCTGCACATAAAGTATTATTACGAATTCCGGGAATTGGCCCAAAAGGAGCAAAGGCTATCCTGTCTGCAAGAAAGCACGAGAAGCTAAATAATATATCAGATTTGCGTAAAATCGGAATCAATCCTAAACGTGCAATCCCCTTTATCCTGTTAAACGGTAAACGACCCGAATATCAATTACCCTTTATCTAGTGTTACCGGACTTCTTCTTCAGTTCTTGATAGGCCCCAATCCATGGAGTTCCTAATCGATGGCGCTTTGGTACCTCGATATCGTTTACAAACTCTAATATATCCATTGCTGTTGCGTGTACTAAGGAATAATCACCATCAAGTACAGCTGCCTGCATTCTGTTCCCATAAATAGAAACCCAAATCCACTCATTACGAAAACGGTCGGCTTTTATCCAATAATCGCGTTTTTCCCATGCTGATGCAGTCTTTTCAGCAGTTTGAGTGATCGCTGTGAGTGTCAATGCGATAAAAGCCGCAATGTCCTTGGTTTGGACACTCACCCCATCTAGGCTTTTATATTCTTCAAGAGCGATCACCAACACCTTTAATAAACGTTCACGAACTTTACCTGGTCTTTCAGGATTGATAACGCGTCCCAAGTTATTAAACTCCTGTTCTTAGTTCATGATTTCCTTCAGTGCTAGATTATATTCGATTTGTTGACGATTAGACTGCTCTAATATATAATCATTAGCACCAAGAGGATGAAATTCTGGGGAAGTGCTGGAATTGGCAGACAGGCGTGACTTAGAATCACGTGCCGAAAGGCGTGAGGGTTCAAATCCCTCCTTCCCCATAGAATCAAACATTGAGTTCTCCCATGATATATCGGGAGATCTTTTTCATTGGGGATATAACTTACATCATTGCAGAATAAATTTCATATTTATATCTTACATTGTGTAGGGTTTTCACATGATATAATTCGTCGGATTAATAATAAATGTTGAACAATATTAAATGTCACAATAGAGGTTATCTGCCTTGAAAATTGAACGTGAATTCCTGGAAAACCATCAGGTTAAAATTAATGTAGAAGTCGACGATGAGGTCATGGAAGGAGCAAAACGACGCGCTGCACGCAAAATTGCAAAGCGGGTAAAAATACCTGGATTCCGACCTGGGAAAGCCCCTTATCAAGTCATTGTACGACAGGTAGGTGAAGCAGCTATTGTCGAAGAAGCAGTAGATCAGGTAATTGAAGATGTTTATCCACAAGCGATTGAGGAAGCAGAGATCGATCCATATGGTCCAGGAACGCTTGAAAATGTTGCATCACTCGACCCCCCCACTTTCGAGATAATCGTACCGCTTAAACCAGAAGTAATTCTGGGCAACTATGGTGATATACGTCGCCCCTACGAACTACCTGTGGTAACAAATAAAGATGTGGACGATGTAATTGATAATATACGCGAAAGCCGAGCTATTATTAAAACTGTAGAACGTCCTGCCGAGGAAGGCGATATTGTCACTATACAATTAAGTGCGGAACAATTAGATGGAAAAGAGAACCAGGATAATGTCATACTTTCCGAAAGAACCATTCCATTTATTATTCGCACAGACGCTGAAACAACTGATGATGATAATGATGCGGGTGATGATGAATGGCCTTATTCCGGATTTACACGACAGCTTGTTGATCTCTCGAAAGGTGACAATAAAACAGTAAGTCATTCATTTCACGAAGATGATGAAAACGAGACTTTTAGAGGGATAGATGCAAAATTTCGTTTGGTCGTAGAAAGTGTTCAATCCCGCGATCTGCCTGAGTTAGATGACAATTTCATCTCAGAAAATACAGGATTCCCAGACTATAAATCATTCAGGGCAGACATTTTTACAAAGTTAGAGAGTCGTAATCTGGATGAATATAACAATGCTTATGATGATGGAATCCTTGAAGAAGCAGTGGTTCAGGCAGAGTTTAAGTATCCACCACAGGCATTAGACCGTGAGGTCGAATATGTTATCAATAATTTGAAGAACC
Organism: uncultured bacterium; assembly: GCA_965603285.1. GTDB lineage: Bacteria > Chloroflexota > Anaerolineae > Anaerolineales > UBA4823 > JAUWPO01. Next base: position 50,262 of record CBFDCK010000006.1, on the reverse strand, counting down.
AGCTCAAAGAACAAAACCTTGATTTAGACTTATATATGAAAACCAGGGACATTGACAATGATGGTTTGCGGGAAGAGGCGCTCCCAGTTGCAGAAACGCGTCTCAAACAATCTCTATTTCTCTTTGAGTTTGCTAAAGCGGAAAATATTGAAGTAGATGATGAATTAGTAAAAAACGAAGCGAAACATACAATGGATATACTGTCCCAATCCCTGTCACAAAGAGAAGCCCGGAAACTTTCAAGTCAAAATGTAATCAACAACCTCGAATTGAATGTAAAATCGGACATGATATCAAAGTTTGCAATAGAGCGACTTCGGGAGATAAGCAGCGGGAAATTTGACCAGCAACTAGAAAATAATGTACCCCCTACACCTGAAGAAGAGGATGATAATGGTAAGTCCAACGAATTTGAAGACAGCAAGGAAACCAACACCGATTTGGAAATAGGAAAAGATGATATTTCCGAAATCTAGGATTTAAAAACCAACAATAAAATAATGATAAAGAAGGAATATTATGAACAATAACAATTTTAAATCCCTAATCCCCATGGTTATCGAAGCCACGAGTCATGGAGAACGTGCATTTGATATATATTCATTATTGTTAAGAAACCGCATCATTTTTGTGGGTACACCAATCACTGATCAAGTTGCGAATCTTGTTGTAGCCGAACTGCTCTACCTTAGCAGCGAGGACGCCGAAGCCCCTATTCAAATGTATGTCAATTCACCAGGCGGACAAGTCTATGCCGGTCTTGCGATATACGATACCATGCAAATGATATCTAACCCTATCAGCACCTTAGCAGTAGGGATGACAGCATCTTTCGGCACTGTCATTCTGACTGCTGGTACCAAAGGTCAGCGCTACGCATTACCAAACGCGACAATCCATCTACACCAACCCCTCGGTGGAACACAAGGTCAAGCTTCGGATATTGAAATTCAAGCGCGTGAAATATTGCGGTTAAAAGATCACATAAACAACATCCTTGCACGACATACAAACCAGACTGATGAAACGATCGAACGCGATACAAATCGTGATTTCTATATGGATGCCAAAGGTGCAGTTGAATATGGGCTTGTAGACAAAGTGATGGATATCCCTGAGAATAAGTTGCTCGAGGAAACTGCAGACGATGGCAAAGAGAAATAGTATTTAGTTAAATATAATTGTGAAAGGACGGAAAAAGACACCGAGGGATAGCATTCCTCGGTGTTTTATCTAGTTTATAATCAATTATTATATTTCAGGAGTAGTTATGAGACCACAGGATATGTCCACGATCAAAGCGCTCATACTGGACATGGATGGGGTTATATGGAAGGGTGATAATTCCATTGGCAATTTACCAGATATCTTTAGTGCTATAGAAGAGCGGGGTTTACAATTCATAATGGCTACCAACAATGCCACTCTAACAATTGAACAATTCTTAAACAAATTAACTGGATTCGGTGTTCAATTGGAGGCTTGGCAGGTGATTAATTCATCATTAGCTACCGTTCATTATCTACAACGAAACGTATCCAAAGGTGGACCATTATACATAATTGGCGAACCTGGTTTGAAAGAAACCCTTAAGGACAACGGCTATTACCATGCGCAGAATGACGTTCTTGCAGTTGTAGTAGGCTTGGATCGCGATCTTACTTATAAGAAACTTAAAAATGCTTCCTTGTTAATCCAAGCCGGAACGCCCTTCATCGGTACAAACCTTGACCCAACTCTTCCGACTCCAGAAGGCTTAATCCCAGGAGCAGGGACTATATTAACTGCACTAGAAGCCGCAACAGGGAAAATTCCTGTAATTATCGGTAAACCAGCACCCGAGATTTACCAACTAGCTTTGGAACGTCTAGATATAACTCCTGAACAAAGTTTGGTCGTTGGTGACCGTCTGGAAACAGATATCGCCGGAGGACAAAAATTAGGCTGCCGGACATGCGTTGTGCTTTCAGGAGTAGCGACTAAGGAACAAGCCGAGAACTGGCAACCGGTTCCATATCTAATTAAAAAGGACTTAATGGATCTACTCTCTGTTCTATGACGAAATTGCCCAACAAGCCATTGATATATGACCTAGATATCTCACAGATTGAGCATTTTCTAGCCTCATGGAGCGAACCAGTCTACCGTGCTTCCCAAATTTGGAATGGTCTTTATGTTAATCTTTGGAACAAACCCGAGCAGTTCACAAATTTACCACTCCAGTTACGTAATAACCTGGAAACCAATTATTCTTTTTCTTATTTAACACCTGAAATCGAACGCCATTCAATTGATAGGATGACTGAGAAGATCCTTTTTCGCTTGCACGACGGCGAAGCAGTTGAAACCGTTTTAATGAAGTATGAGACTAGGGCTGGAAAGCGCGAGCGGAATACAGTATGTATATCCACCCAAGTCGGTTGTGCTTTGGGTTGTGTATTTTGTGCCACTGGTCAAATGGGCTTTCGACGCAATTTGAGCAGTGGTGAAATGGTTGAACAAGTTTTACATTATGCACGCCATTTGCACAATTACGACCAACGATTAACTAATATAGTCGTGATGGGCATGGGAGAGCCTTTCCTAAATTATGATGAAGTCATGCGTGCAATTACCCAGCTAAACAACAACGATGGATTTAACTTTGGAGCTCGCCGCTTCACCATTTCTACGGTTGGAATAATACCTGGTATCCGTCGTTTCACATCCGAGCACCGTCAAGTCAATCTAGCTGTGTCATTGCACGCCGCTGATAATAAATTGAGGGATAATTTAATACCTATCAACGGTAAGTACCCAATTGAAGAATTGCTGAACGCCTGCCGTGATTATGTACTAGAAACTGGACGACGTATCACCTTCGAGTGGGCATTAATCGGAGGGGTAAATGACACGACTGATCAAGCCCATAAACTTGCACAACGTTTACAATTATTCCACATAAACAGCGTCACGCTATGTCATGTCAATGTGATCCAACTAAATCCAACCAAACAGTACGATAGAACTGGGACGAAGACAAAACAAGCGTTAATTTTTCAGGATATTTTGGAGCGCGAGAATATTCACTGCACAATCCGATCACGTCGAGGAATTGATATTGAGGCTGGATGTGGACAGTTAGTAACTGAGAATACTAAAATATGACTGCAAAAGTTATTTTGAACCCTTACGCAGGGCGCTGGAAGGCACTCAATAGACTATCAGAGGTTGAAACAGTACTTCAGGAAGCCCACATCGAATATGAGTTAACGATTACGGAATCTCCTGGACATGGCACAAGCATCGCGTTTCAATCTGTAGTAAAGGGTTTCAATCCGATTATTTCTGCGGGAGGTGATGGTAGTGTAAGTGAGGTAGTAAACGGCATGATGATGGCTATAAAAGACAACACAGAACTACAAATGCCTTCTCTAGGAATCATGCCGCTAGGTTCTGCTAATGATCTGGTAATAAACTTGGAATTGCCGACGGATTTGAAAGAAGCGGCTAAAGTAATTGCAGCTGGCAACATTCACAAAATGGATTTGGGATTGGTCCACAATCGTTATTTTGATAATAATTCAGCAGTTGGATTGGAACCTACAATTACACTTATTCAACAGGACATTAAACACATTCATGGTGTGCTGCGCTATCTATTAGCTACATTTATTGGCATTAGCCGGAATCCTCAATGGACGATGCATTTAGAATGGGATGATGGTGAATATCATGGACCGCTTACTCTGGTTACGGTGGGTAACAATCCGTTGACGGGAGGTTTGTTTTACATGACTCCCCATGCGGATCCATTTGATGGTTTATTGACTTTTGTTTATGGATACATGCCTACGAGATTTGAGATACTGCGGCTGCTCCCAAGAACTATGAAACGTGGAAAAGGTAGTTATATAGAAAATCCCAATATCCACGAAATTAACACTACCTGGCTGCGGATCCGTTCAAAAACACCTACTCCAATACATGCAGACGGCGAAATCCAATCTGACGCTATACAAACAGTTGAATATCGAGTTATTCCAGGATGTCTTCCCCTGTTAATGAAATGAATGAAAGAGAAGAGTTGCCTCTTCATCAGAGTATATTAGCTGACCTGTGGCGTTTTTTTTTCAGGCTTTTATATTATAGATTCGCTTGGATATATGATATATTCGCCGCAGGGGTTTCTCTCGGTATGTGGAATGAGTGGATCTTAGCGACAATTCCATATTTAGACGGTGATAACATTCTTGAGCTCGGTTATGGAACTGGAATTCTTCAGGTTGAACTAAAATCAAAAGAGAAAAATGTCATAGGTATCGATGCCAGCAGGCAAATGGGTCAGCAGGCATTTACACGCCTTAATCGTCACGGTTACGATCCAACATTGGTTACTGGATTGGCACAATACTTGCCGTTTCCAGACACTTATTTTCAACAGGTTGTGACAACATTTCCCTCAGAATTTATAATTGATGGGAGGACTTTGATTGAGATACATAGAGTGCTGCAGCCAAGAGGTGAACTGGTCATATTGCCTTATGCCTGGATTACAGGTCACAAATGGTATAAAAGGTTAGCAGCATGGCTGTTTCGAGTCACTGGACAGGCGCCTGAATGGGATGAAAAGTTTAATCAACCATTCGAGATGATGGGCTTTACAATTAGAGTCGAACGAATCATCTTAGGTTCCAGTAATCTGCCTCTATTATTCGCAACAAGGCAATAAAACAACAAGAAAATGTCATAATAATGTTCTATGGAAGTTCAAATTGCGGTAGCGAAAGTAAAAAAGTATGCAACTTCAGCCAGTGGCGATACAGTTGAAGTTGTCGAACGTCCACAAGGTGGTGTTTCTGTTGTCCTTGCTGATGGGCAGAGTTCAGGTCGTGGAGCAAAGTGGGTCTCAACTTTCGTTGTTCGAAGGGTGATAACTCTGCTTGCTGAAGGAGTTCGAGATGGCGCTGCAGCAAGAGCAGCTTCAGACGGATTGTTTACAGAAAGAGGGGGCAGGGTTTCATCAACATTAAACATCATATCGATAGATCGACCAACACAGACCATGGTTATAACCAGGAATAATCCTGCCCCTGCCCTGCTAATTGAACATGACAATATTAATCCTCTAAATGAACCAAGCAAACCTGTAGGTCTATACCGCGGGACACGACCGAATATAACTGAAGTTTCCTTGAGACCAGGAATAATTGGGATTGTATATTCCGATGGACTAGTTCATGCTGGATCACGACAAGGTGGTTCGATGGACGTGGGTGATTATTTGAAGGGAATGCTTGCAAACGAGTTGCCATCTTCTCAAATGATTGCGGATTCCTTGCTAAATCATGCCCTGTCACTAGACCAGAATCGTCCTGTAGATGACATTAGTGTAGTCGTTGTCCAGGTGCTGCATCATTCTGGTGATGATGTTAGACGCATGATGGTTCGACTACCCTTATGACAATAGATATGTCCAATAAAGATCTCAAGATAGGCGTAGTGGGACCATGTACTGCAGGAAAAACAACATTAATCAATGGGTTGCTAGACAACGGTTACAATGCAAAACAAATCGCCCAAGAACATTCATACGTTCAAGACATGTGGGAGCGATTGACAGATCCGGACATATTAATCTACCTCGACGTATCCTATAGTTACACGATGAAGCGCCGCAACTTCAACTGGTCGAAAAAAGAATTCAATACACAAGTTAATAGATTGAGACATGCGCGCGAACATGCCGATATTTATATCAATACCGACTCCTTATCCCCGCAAGATGTTCTTGGGCAAGTTATGAATTTCCTGGTTTCAGTTTATTAAACATTAGACAATACTAACAAACAGGAGTATAATTCTTTGTCGCCAGCCTCCGGCTGGTATTTGTTTGAAATTGGAGGACAGTGAAGGATGCTCAAGAGCTATCAACGAAATTTGATCCTGATTGCTTTCATGCTTGCAGTCGCAATTTGGATTGTTTGGCCCGACAATCCTGGTATTCACATAGGTGATTTTGAAAAAGAAATAGAAACTCGGCTTGGACTCGATTTAGTCGGAGGTGTTTCTGCGTTGTTGGAGGCCGATCTCCCGGCTGGAACATCTGTTGATCCAGAAGCGATGCGCACGGCTGTTCGAATTGTAGAAAATCGTGTCAATGGTTTAGGAGTAACTGAAGCTGTCGTGCAACAGGCGGGTGACCGTCGGGTTGTTGTTGAATTACCTGGGGAGACAGATCCTGAAAAAGCTCTTTCTATCCTAAAACAAACTGGTTTGCTTGAGTTTGTGGATTTCAGCGAATTTACTCAGCAAGATCTCTTATTAATGGGAGAATCAAAGATAAAGACCGACTTCGCAATGGAAGAAGAACCGCTCCCATCCATAGAACCAACTCCTGGTCAGGAGCAATCTGAAGAAAGCACAACATCTTCTCCCCCCATTACAGATCGGGTTTTTCATACAGTAATGACCGGTGCAGACCTTAAGAGTGTCCAAGTAGTGACCGGTCCTACGGGTGAATATCAGGTCTCCTTTGAGCTTTCACCGAACGGGACTGGTGTCTTTGGCGATTTCACAACAAACAATATCGGCAAAATGCTAGCAATCGTTTTGGACAAAGAAATTATTTCAGCCCCAACTATTAATGATGCGATAACGGATGGTCGTGGAGTAATCACCGGTAATTTCGATAATGAATCTGCCAACGCGCTTGCGATCCAATTGCGATACGGTTCATTGCCAATCCCCTTAAAGGTAGTGGAAACTACTACTGTGGGACCGACACTTGGGCAAGATTCGTTACAAAAGAGTATGATTGCGGGTGTAATTGGTTTTTCGATTGTCATCCTCTTCATGGGGCTATATTACCGCTTACCAGGATTTGTGGCTGATATTTCGATCATTATGTATGCCGTATTTGCTTTTGCATTATTCCGGTTTATTCCAATAACACTGACTTTACCAGGAATAGCTGGGTTTTTGTTAAGTACAGGATCGGCCCTAGATGCAAACATTCTGGTTTTTGAACGCATTAAAGAAGAACTGCGTGCCGGAAAGCCGCTGCAGCAATCCATAAATTTAGGTTGGAAACGCGCCTGGCCTTCGATTCGTGACTCAAACATTGCAGTATTGATCACCTGTGGAATTCTCTTCTGGTTTGGTAGCGCTTTTGGTGCAACGATCGTGAAAGGGTTTTCAATCACACTTGCACTTGGTATCATCATCAGTGTATTCACAGCTTTAATCGTTACAAGAGCTTTGTTAATTCTTGTCCTTGGGTTTTTCAAACCCACGGATTATGAAAAATGGTTTGGAATTTGATAAGGTTGCGTATATGTATATTGACATAATTGGAAAACGTTATTACTTCTTTGTATTGTCACTAATCATCATTATTCCGGGATTATTGTTGGGCTTGATTATGGCAAAAAATGGTGATTTGCCGTTAGGTATCGACTTTACTGGGGGAACTCTGATTGAAATTAGAATAGAAAGCGATCTGGATCCCCAACCGGCAGACATCGTAATCTTGTACCGCGATCTGGGGATTGACGAACCAAAAGTACAGACAACCGGTCAGGGAACTTATGTCTCTCGCTCTTCATTATTAAGCGAGAACATTCCTGGCAAGATCATTGATGAATTAGAGAAACAGTACAATGCAGTTGTAACCGTGCTGCGTATAGAAAGTGTAGGACCGACAATTGGAGCAGAAGTAACTCAACGTGCTGCCTTAGCACTTTTGGTGGTTGCCTTAATCATTGTTCTATATATCACATTTGCTTTTCGTGGAATCCCCAATGCTTTTCGGTACGGGGTATGTGCAATTATTGCTATGCTCCATGATGTATTGGTTGTTTTCAGCATAACATTTATCGGTAGTTATTTTTGGGGGTGGCAGATAGATGCTTTATTCCTGACAGCGTTGTTGACCGTAATTGGTTTTTCTGTCCAAGACAAAATCGTTGTATTTGACCGTATACGGGAAAACACTAATATCTATCGACGAATTCCATATGAGACCTTAGTCAATCATTCGATAGTACAAACGCTTTCGAGATCCATCAATACGCAATTAATGACAGTAGAATTTATGCTCCTAGCACTCGTGCTGTTTGGCGGGGTCACCTTAAAACAATTCGCTGCCACTATGCTCGTTGGTCTTGCCTCTGGTACCTATTCGTCCATCTTTATTGCTGCTCCATTGCTTGTGATTTGGGAGAACCAGGAATGGAAAACGTGGTTCCATCGTAGCAAAAGCACGGCTCCGGCTTAACGACAAAAGAAAGTTTAACCAGTTAATATAACCGCAATTGCACTGGTCACTAAGAACGGTCCATAGGGCCTAGTCAAATTGGGGTGATATTCTTTAATAATAATCTTGATCACATTAAAATAACTGCACTAGTTATTCCCGCTAATATTGCTGCCAGAAGAAGACCGGATAATAAGGTCGGCCATCTCAATATCAATCCTGGAATACAACTCAGCAGTACATCTCCAAACCCCAAAGCGTCCTTATTAATAATTACTTCCCTTAGGCGAGCCACCTGTTTCATCACTAATCCTCCTAAAAGAAAAAAATAGTACGAAGATGAAACCAAATAGTCCTCCTACTAATGTCGAAATCAGATCATCGGAGACCCGTTTTCTATCTCCAAGCGAGTAAAATGACCCCAGATAACGGGAAGCACGTCAGCCAAATAATTGACAATTATTCCAGTTCCCCTCCCTAAAAAAACTAAAACTATATTCACATCATGGGGATATATGCAAATCGGTAGGTCAGGCATTATAATGCTCATTGATAAGTGAAATTATTATAGCAAGAATTAAAATTTAATCCCTAATAGCATTACACAATAAAACGGTTAATAATAAAGTGGACAATGAAAGAAGATAATGCTTATTCCGCAAAATTTCAGAGGAAAATATGGAACAATTCGTTATACAAGGTGGATATCCTTTAGAAGGTAAAGTTACACCTTCCGGAAATAAAAATGCGACGTTGCCTCTTCTGGCTGCCAGCATTCTCACAGAAGAACCGGTGAGGCTGCACAATGTACCGGATATCCAAGATGTAAATGCAATGCGAGCATTGCTCGAAAGCATGGGAGTAAAGATAAAATCAATTGGCGACCACTCAATTGAAGTCACCGCTGCCCATGTCCATTTAGTAGATTTTAACCCAGACCTGTGTAAAAAAATTAGAGCATCAATTCTTCTCGCTGGTCCAGCTTTGGCCCGATACGGTGAATTGCGTCTTCCACCACCGGGTGGAGATGTGATTGGACGCCGGAGGGTCGATACTCACATCCTCGCTCTAAAAGGATTAGGAGCTCAAGTCGAGTATGACCGTGCAAATCACGTCTTCCACTTTCGTAGTGATAAATTGAAAGGCAGTGATATCCTTCTTGATGAAGCTAGCGTGACAGCAACAGAGAATACGATTATGGCTGCAGTAACTGCAGAAGGGGAAACGATCTTACGAAATGCAGCATCGGAGCCGCATATCCAAGAGCTTTGTCAATTCTTGAATATACTTGGTGCCCAAATCGAAAATATTGGTTCAAACACCTTATACATACAAGGTGTACAGAAACTGCACAAGGGCGAGTTCACAATCGGACCTGATTATCTAGAAGTCGTCAGCTACATCGGAGCAGCAGTTGTAACGAATGGTTCAATCCGTATTATTAATGCTGGACCTCAATACCTCGATATGATTTCGATGGTATTTAACAGATTGGGAGTATATTGGGACGTGGTTGGTGAGGACATAATTGTCCCAAACGAGCAACAGCTAATTATTGAACCTGACTTAGGAGGTGCGATTCCGGAGATAAGCGTTATGCCATGGCCTGCATTTCCAACGGACTTAATGAGTATTGCTATTGTAGTAGCTACACAATCAAGGGGTAGTGTTCTTTTTCACGATTGGATGTATCCAAGTCGAATGTTCTTTATCGACAAATTGGTGGGGATGGGCGCCCATGTTGTCTTATGCGATCCTCATCGCTGCATCGTAAACGGACCGACAAAATTATATAGTGAAACGTTGGAAAGTCCTGATATTCGCGCCGGAATGTCACTTCTGTTAGCTGCATTGGCTGCAGAAGGTACGTCTATAATCCGTAATTTAGGACAAATCGAACGTGGCTATGAACGCGTGGATGAAAAACTCCGCGCCCTCGGTGCACGGATAGAAAGAATAAGTGAGGGCTAAGACATTTTGTATCATCAAGAAATGTCCGTCCCAAAAATATATTCTAAGTGCCGTTTTTCTTTTCCTGGTCTACAACATCCATAAACTGAGTCACAGCGTCTCGCAGCATTGGTTCTGGTAAGGCTCCTGTTTGACGGTGCACAATATTGCCATCAGACACAAATAACATCGTCGGAATCCCCTGTACGCCAAATTTATTTGCCCATTCAGGGTTCTCATCCGTATTTACCTTTGCCACCAGGAGTTTTCCAACGTACTCCTGTGCCAATTTTTCCAAAGTTGGTGCCACCATACGACACGGACCGCACCAAGGTGCCCAAAAATCAACAATTGCAGGAATTGGAGATTGTAATATCGTTTTCTCAAAAGCTCCATCTGTGACATGAATAGGTTCAGTGATCATAACATCGCCTCCGTTGAATCAAAAAATATATTACAAGTGATTCCGGAAAAACAATATTCCTTTGGAATCGGGCTATATTATACCTTGATAAGCAAAGCAAAATGACCTCTAATAGTCAAGTATAATCGTGTCGATGAAGCTCAGTATAATTTCTCCTCATACAAGCGATTACACTGTCGAAACCCGCGTTTATGAAGGTCCCCTCGATTTACTTCTTCAATTGATCAATCGAGCCGAATTAGACATTACCGAGGTGTCTTTGGCACAACTTACAGACCAATATTTAGAACATCTAAATAGCATTTCAGAAATCGCAACTGAAGAGGTATCAGCGTTTTTGGTGATTGCAGCCAAGCTAATACAGATCAAATCCGAGGTACTTCTACCACGACATTCAGAAAATGAAGTTGAAGAAGATGTTGGTCAGGAACTCGTTCGACAGTTAAAGCTCTACAAACGTTTTAAAGAAATATCAATGATACTTAGGGGTTACGAAGAATCTGGATCACGCACCTACTTGCGTATTGCGCCAACACCTCATATAGAAAGCAAAATCGATATATCTGGATTAACCATAGATGATTTGCTGGTTGCCGCTCAAGCTGCATTATTAAAATCCAAGCCAGATGCGCGATTAGAAAATGTAATAACAATCTCAAGAATTACAATTCGCCAGAAAATAAACCTGATTGCTCAATTCCTCAAGCATGGCGAACGGGGAACATTTCAGCAATTACTATCCAAGGAACCGACACGTGAAGAAATCGTTGTCACATTTCTCGCAATGCTTGAATTAGTAAAACGCCATTTGGTTCAAGTATGGCAAGAAAGTCTTTTCGGGGGTATTGAGGTTAAATTAGCTTCGACATGGGATGAAGAGCAACCTTTAGATTTAGAATTTAGAGAATAATTACTAAGCTGGAAGATATCTATGTCAAATAGACTAGTTCATGAGAATTCACCATATCTTCTCCAACACGCCGAGAACCCTGTTGATTGGTTTCCATGGATTGATGAGGCTATAGAAATTGCTAAAAAGGAGGACAAACCCATCTTTCTTAGCATTGGATACGCTGCATGTCACTGGTGTCATGTGATGGCTCACGAATCTTTCGAGGATCACGAAACTGCATCTATCATGAACCAGTTCTTTATTAATATTAAAGTTGACCGCGAAGAAAGACCCGACTTAGATAACATCTATATGAATGCTGTTGTGGCATTGACGGGTCGGGGTGGATGGCCAATGAGTGTATTTCTGACCCCTGAGGGACAGCCTTTTTTCGGAGGCACATATTTTCCTCCAGTACGACGATACAATATGTCATCGTTCAAGGAAGTGCTCCTCAATGTTGCCCGCATTTGGCGTGAAGACCGTTCCCAATTGCTGCGTTCCAGTGCGGAGCTGACAGAACATCTAAAGTCCAGTGGGATGTCGAATGAAGAATCTCAGGAGTTCAATAATGAATTACTTGATGAAACTGCTATGCGTCTTTCCCAGTCATATGATTGGGAGTATGGCGGCTGGGGGAAAGCGCCGAAGTTTCCACAGCCGATGGCAATCGAATTCCTTTTAAGGCGCGCATCACGAGGGGATCGACATGCTTTAGATCTCTCCATTCATGCTCTAAATTCGATGGCAAAAGGTGGGATGTATGATGTAATTGGTGGCGGATTCGCCCGCTACAGCACAGATGATAGTTGGTTGGTGCCTCATTTTGAGAAGATGTTATATGATAACGCCCAGCTTTCCCTGATATATCTCCATGCTTTTCTGATAACTGGGGATGAGAAGTATCGCAAAGTATGTGAAAATACGTTAGATTTTATTATCCGTGAGTTGAGAGATTATTCGGACGAAAGACCTTCTGGAGGGTTTTTTAGCAGCTTAGATGCCGATTCAGAAGGAGTAGAAGGCAAATACTACGCTTGGTCATTTAAAGAATTGCAACATGAAATAAATAGTGCGAATCTTGAGGACGAATATCCAGAGAATATTGATTGGTTCGAAATATTTAGAGACGCCTACGATGTTACAGAGAAAGGGAATTTTGAGGGGAAAATCATATTAAAACAAATTACAGACGACGAGACACTATCAAAGAAATATAACCTGCCTGTTCATGTTATTCAAAGCCGTTTTTCTTTGTTGCAATCCCACTTATTAAAAGTAAGGGAGCAGCGCATTCGACCTGGAATAGACGACAAGGTATTAGTTTCGTGGAATGCACTGGCTTTAATATCTTTCTCTGAAGCAGCACGATATTTGAAAAGATTAGATTATTTGGAAGTGGCTATAGACAACGCCACGTTCTTGTTGTCAGAACTATTGCACAGCAATCATTTGCTGCGTTCATGGCGCAATGGTTCTGCTCGTCATAACGCCTACTTAGAAGATTATGGTGGTTTAATTCTTGGTTTGCTTTCCTTATATCAATCAGATCCAGATGTACGTTGGTTCAATACTGCTGTCCAACTCGGAAATGAACTCATTTATCACTTCCGTGATCCCGATGATGGGTTTTTTGACACCCACGACGATCAGGATACGTTAATTATACGCTCTAAGAATTTACAGGATAACGCTACCCCATCAGGTAATTCATTGGCGGCAATGGCGTTATTACAATTAAGTGTTTATAACAGCGTAGGCGAATGGCGGGATTTGGTGGAGAGGATATTGGGGTCGATTGTTGGTAACGTGTCAAAGTATCCTTTAGGTTATGGCAAATGGCTATGCGCATTAGATTTCGCTCTATTTTCTAACAAAGAGGTAGCAATTTTAGGTTCCTATAACCTCCCCCACACCAAGGAATTGGTCGATGTCTTATGGTCAAATTACAGACCCGATTATTTAGTTGCAATTTCCAGTTTCCCACCCCTACCGGATTCCCCTTTATTATTATCTGATCGCGCTCTACTCAATGATAAGCCAACCGCCTACGTTTGCAGTAATTTTATTTGCAACCGGCCAGTCAATTCTCCCAAGGAACTTACTGAACAATTTGACCAATAATTTCTCATCTAATATTATGGTTCCCGAACAATGGTCAGAACCTAGGATCTCCCACATTCTATTGTGATAGAAAGCGCTTCATTTCTTGTGAGCACTGTATTGCGAGTCGTGGAGTTCGAATTGAAGTACTATACAAGTGGATATGTTGATATAATGAATGAGATGCTCAAACCATAGGAGATGGTTTATGGAAGACAATTCAAGCAAAGCACTAATTCCTGTAGAAAAAAACCATCTTGAATTATCCCAAGCAAAATATCGCCCAAGGACTTCTCTTTTTGGGAGCCTCCGGTCATTAACACGCTTGATGCTAGGGAGTGTGGGATTGGGGATTGATGAATTTCAACGTCATCTCTCAAGTTGGGATGAAGAATATCAATATTCTCAAATCCAAAACGAACCCAGTAATTACCATCCGTCAACTATAGAAAATAACGATAAAATTACTGTAATACCTTATGAGGAAATTGAAAGCGATCAATCGTCAAATGACTTCCGTTTCATTTTAATTGGTTTACTTTTTGAAACCCAAAACAAGTTTAATTCAAGATTGCAGACCGTAAGCCGAGCAGGAAGTCTGATAAATAATATCGCTGCACCTATTATTAAACCTTTCACTCGCAGTTGGTTAATTCCCCCTCTCCGCAGGCGCTATGATGCGCTGGTCGAGCGGGGTGAAGATGAATTAAACCGCTGGACTTCATTGGGACGATCGGAATATATTAGAAGCCGTGCAATGGCTCAAACCGCGGTTGAAAGCACATACCAAGAAACAATAGATACATTAGCAAATGACCCCGAGATCCAGGAGCTTATCCAAACACAAGGCATCGGTCTTGCAGGAGAGGTCGTTGACGAATTACGCGAGCGATCTGTAAGCGCGGACAACTTCCTCGACGGCTTCGTTCGTGCTTTATTAAGGCGTACTCCTCGATCAGAACTTCCTCCACCACCAGAGGATGTCCAAAAAAGGGCAATATACGGCCGAAAACCTATATCAGAACCAGATAAATGACAACCTCGAAACAAGATAAAACTCCAGATAGTCTGCTAGGTTATTATGCAGGTTTCATCAGCAGATTGATTGCTTTCGTAATCGACCTTGCGGTTATCAATTTATCCTTATTATTCATCGGCTGGTTTTTAGGAATATTCCTGTCTTTTTTTGAACAGGGTACTGTACTGGACGCTTCATTGGAAAATTTAACTTATATAAATTATGCAATAAACTTATTATTAAATCCGGTCTTTATTGCCTTATTTATATTTGGGTTCATTTTCATATATTTCACCTTCTTTTGGTCCTTCTCAGGACACACGCCTGGTAAGGCATTTATGGGATTACGGGTTGTTCCTGTTCATGGAGGTCCAATGTCGTTGACAAGATCAACATTACGTTTTTTTGCTTGCATTCCTTCAATATTATCGCTGGGAATTGGATTCCTATGGATAATAATTGATGATCAACGACAAGCCTGGCAAGACACTCTTGCCAATACGTTTGTTATCTATACATGGAAAGCCCGCCCCGACGAAAAATTTTTATCACGCGCGATTCAAAAAATACAGTCCCGCAGAGAAGCGCGGAAGAAAAAGAAGTCCCTGAAATAAAATCTCAGACAAGAACTGAGCTCTTGATCCACTCGGCATGCAAAACATGAAATTATGGCTGCAGACAACACTGGTCACAATCATTTTATTTTTGCCGTTTGTGGCGAGTGCTCAAAATGTACCTCACCGCACCTTGATTCCAATTGGCGGTGGCGATCATACACACATTACATTTTTATCTATAACAACTGAAGAAGCTATAAGAAATTTTGATGCAAATATGAACCCTGCACCGGTAACTTCACTTTCATCTGCCCAACTACTCACTACACCAAGTCCCATAATTACCGAATTACAGACACCGACAACGCCAACTACAATCCCCTCACCAGCCAATCCCAACTGGGTTAATATTATGATTGGAGTTGCGCTTATTTCAGTGATTATCATAATCGTTGGGGTCTGGATCAACCGCGACCTATCTTCGGATTAAATATTAATTCTTATTTATTTCTACGCTAAAATTTGTGGTTGATGCCCGCTCTTAGCAAATATTAAGTCCTGAAAGAATATGAAACTCAAACTGTATGATACTTACACTCGCCGTTTGCGTGAATTCGAGCCCCTACATGAAAATTATGTAGGACTTTATGCATGTGGATTAACGGTGTACGACTATGCGCATATAGGTAATCTGCGCACGTATATTTTTGAGGACGTGCTACGACGTGTTCTTGAATTCAACACTTATACGGTCCAGCATGTAATGAATATCACTGATGTGGGACACCTTGTCTCTGATGCCGATACAGGCGAAGACAAAATGGAACTCAGCTCGCGACGTTCAGGTAAGTCATCCTGGGAGTTAGCAGAATTTTATACCCAAGCATTCAGGAATGATCTCCAGCACTTAAATATTCTTGAACCGGGCATTTGGTGTAAGGCTACTGAACACATTCAGGAACAAATAGAATTTGTAGAGTGTATAGAGATGAAGGGGTTCACGTATAAAACCACGGATGGCATATATTTTGATACTACAAAATTGCCAGCTTACGGCTCTTTTGCCCGTTTGGATATAGAGGGATTAAAAGCTGGATCGAGAATCGAAATTGGAGGAAAACGAAATCCAACTGATTTTGCTTTATGGAAATTTAGCCCGACAGATCAACAACGTCAAATGGAATGGGATAGCCCATGGGGAGTGGGATTTCCAGGATGGCACATCGAGTGCTCAGCCATGGCGGTTAAATATCTTGGCGAATTCTTTGATATTCATTGTGGTGGAGAAGATCACATTCCGGTGCACCACACAAATGAGATCGCCCAGGCTGAAGCCTGCTACGGCACACGGTTAGCGAACTTTTGGATGCATGGTTACTTTTTAATCATGGGTGATACCAAGATGTCAAAATCATCGGGTCGTTTTTTAAGATTGCAAGATATCATTGATCGTGGTTATGACCCATTGGCGTATCGATTTTGCTGTTTAGGTGCTCACTATAGAGCCAAGCTGAAATTTTCATGGGATAGTTTGACCAGTGCATCAAGTGCATTTGATCGTTTGAGACGAATTGCTTTCGAATTGGGGGAACCTGGAACGGTTGATGAAGGATTCGTAGATAAATTCAGATCTTGTATTAACCACGATCTAAATACTCCAAAAGCCTTAGCACTGTGTTGGGAACTTACAAGAAGTACCTTATCCAATCCCACCAAAAAAGCTACATTAACACTTATTGATAATGTATTGGGCTTGCACCTAGATGAATGGCAACCAGAGGACGATCCAATTCCAGGTGTAATATCAGAACTTGTGGAGAGACGAGATGAGGCACGATCGAAAAAACGATGGGATGATGCGGATGAGATAAGGGAACAAATTTATTCAGCAGGATTCGAGGTTGAGGATACACCAAATGGAACACGAGTGAAAAATAAAAAGAAAACAATTTTATAGACAGGAAGGATAATATCAATGAAATTAGCCGTTACTGGAAAAGGTGGTGTTGGTAAAACGACCTTAGCCGCATTATTAGCCCAAACTTATGCCGATATGGGACGTGATGTCCTAGCAGTCGATGCAGACCCATCCCCGTGTCTTGCGGGCGCATTAGGTTTCCCTGATGAATTGAGGTCCAAACTTCAACCTGTATCTGAAATGGATTTACTAATAGAAGAACGCACTGGAGCAAAGCCTGGGACAACCGGAGGGTTTTTCACATTAAATCCACGAGTTGACGATATACCCGAACGTTTTAGCATTAGCTACCGCAATGTACGTTTATTAGAAATGGGTTCTGTGGATATTGGAGGGTCAGGGTGTATATGCCCAGAAAGTGCAATGCTCAAAACGCTTTTCACTCATTTGCTTTTCCGTAAAGACGAAGTGCTCATGCTTGATATGTACGCCGGAGTTGAACATTTAGGACGCGCCACAGTTGATTTTGTAGACGCGATGCTGATTGTGGTTGAACCTACCAGGCGAAGTCTTGGCACTGCTAGCCAAATCAAGAAATTAGCACATGACATCGGACTGAATCGCCTTTGGCTGGTAGGAAATAAAGTTCGTAACGACGAAGAAGCAGATTTCTTGAAAGCCGAAACACCTGAATTGCCTGTTTTGGGTATGCTGCCTGCAGACCTTGCTGTTCAGGAAGCTGACCGTCTTGGTATTCCGGTGTATGAACATGTTCAAGTTTTACGGCATGAGGCTGAACGAATGGCCAGATTATTGGATGAGCACATCGATTCATGATCCATATCAAATACTTGATTACAGTGGATCATTAAAATTAAGGTAGGTAAAGAATTGTTATGGCAACCACAATTGCATTAGCTGGTAAGGGGGGTGTAGGTAAAACAACTATCGCTGGAATGATCATTAAGTACCTTGTTCAAAACCAATCCAGTGCAGTATTAGCTATTGATGCCGACCCCAGCAGCAATTTGAACATGGTTCTGGGATTGGATATAGATTGGACGGTGGGAGATATCCGTGAGGATATGTTAACACAGGTCCAGAAATCCTTATTAGAAGGAGGGGCTGCTATGGGCACTTTACAGGGGGGTATGAGTAAACATGATTATCTTGATTACCAGATAAGGGCGTCCCTCGCAGAAGGCAATAATTTTGATTTAATCGCTATGGGTCGCTCAGAAGGACCAGGTTGTTACTGTGCTGTTAATCATAATCTGCGCGAGGTCGTAGATTCGATAAGCAAGAACTATAGATACATTGTTATTGACAATGAAGCTGGAATGGAACACCTGAGCAGACGAACTACACGCGATGTCCAGCATTTATTAATCGTATCTGATCCTTCCCAACGTGGTCTGATGGCTGCTGAGCGAATTAGTTCATTCAAAGACGATATGGATATCAATATAGAAAATTCATATCTCATTCTGAATAGAATTCCCAATAATATACCTGCCCCACTACAAAAGCGTATTGATGAATTAGATTTTCCCATGTTGGGAGTAGTTCCTTCCGATCCAGAATTAGAATTATTCGAATTTAGCGGTCGTCCTTTAGTGGAACTTGGAGATGATTCTCCTGTATATCAAGCAGTCGTGAATATAATGGTGAAGATATTGAATAACGAATAACCACTGGGATGCTGAGAAGGTAATCGCTAATTTCAAACAATATCCAAAATGTTATATTCGCCCTCGAAGAAATTCAATATCGGGTGAAACACGACCATTGATATCCCCCTAATATATAGAGGTTTTGACTTGCCATATCAATTTAATGACTACTTGTTATTCCAGGTTTTATTATCCACCAGTGTGACAACACGAAACCCCTCAGCGTAAGTCATCTCTTTCCCTTCGCCACTTTCAGCTGCCCATTTTCGAATAAAATCCTCGGGATCCCAATCTTTCATCTGGCTTTTATGAGCACGGAGGGCATCAATTTTTATTTCAATCGTCTCTTCAATGTCCACAAAATAATCGGCACCTCTCCAACTTGTCACATAAACTTTGCGCGGTTTATGTGCTAGCAAGCCTTCTTGGGCAAGCTCTTCAAATAGCTGCGGTTGTCCAGCTGCTGGAAATGTTGCGTCCAAAGCTGCGGTTGCCGCGGCTCTGTGATCTGGGTGATTGATGTAGTCATTGCCTGCCCAAACGATCGTTGGATCACCACACATGACCACTTCAGGCTGGAAACGTCGAATTTCCCTGACCAATTTTTTTCGTAGTTCTATCGTTGGCTGCAGCAGTCCATCAGGTTCCTGTAAAAAAATAACTTCACTTGCTCCTACGATGTCAGCTGCGGCTAGCTGCTCAGCTTCACGAATTTGAGCGGCTTTTTCCTTTGTCATGTTTGGCTCATCGAAACCTACATCCCCACTCGTGCAAATGACATACGATATCCGAGCCCCATCATTAACCCAGCGCGCTAAAGTCCCAGCGCAGCTGAATTCAATATCATCCGGGTGAGCAACAATTGCCATCGCGCTCTCTGGAATATAAAACTTACTCATTTTCGATAAGTTCTCCTCTTTGGATAATCCTATCCAAGAATTCTTTCATACGCTTGTAATGTGAACCTTTCCAATATATCTGATTGCAATTGGTACAAACCCGGAATTCATTGTAATAACGCCGAGTCAACGGTTCCAATCGATCTATAATATCCTCCTTTTCCACCGCTTCTAATTGGTTATTACACCGCAAGCATCTATTGAAGGGATGAATCTTTTTAAATAGATCATAGCGCTGTAAAACTTCCACAATTTGTACTTTTGGGTCTAAACTCCTAATCCAATAACCGAAAAGTATTACGCCTCTCTTTAACAGCTCTCGATCACGAGTTAGTAGTATACAATGTTCCTTATGTGCAACTTCTGCCAGCTCATCATCTTGATAATCATTGCGGTACAAGGAATCAAAGCCTAACATACGCAAGTAAAGGGCCAATTTCCCGAGATGATTGTCTAATAAAAAGCGTGGGGCACCGTTTATGCTTCTGTATCTGTGATTGTTGTCCAGCAGATGTTTGAAATTGGTAATTGGTGTAACAAGAATATCGTCTTGATCACAAACACCGAAGGTATTATCAACACAATCACCATTTACAATGATTTCACCAACTTCAGTGTGTGGTACACCGATAGATTCAATCACGTGCTTGACTGAAGGGCTCCCTTTGAAAGGATATACGAACTTACTTCCGGCTTGGTCCAAAGGTAAAAAGTCGTTTAATTCATTCAAGAAACAAATATTAATCTGCTTCATTTCCCAAAAAGTTTTATATTATTATCAGATACTGTTCATGCTTGGTAATTCAACAACCACATTGTCTGGTATGGTTCTAGAGAAATATAAATATTCGTATTCCTTATCTGAATAACCTCGTCACCAATTATATCTCTCCACTGACCGTTAATTGGTAGATCGAATTCAAGAGGAGTAATTGATATTTTCTTAGGTTTATCCGAAATATTAATCAAGCATAAAATAACTTCTTTGTCTTTTGCGTTACCTCGATAGAGGCTGAAAATATTGTTGTCAATAAATAACACTCTTTGCTCACTCTCAGGATGAAATGCTTTGTGCTCACGCCGGCGTTTTAACAAGGTCAGGTAGCCGTTAAAAATACGCGCTGTTCGCGAATTTAGATCAGCTAGTGAATTTGTTAATTCTTCTAGGAAGAATTTCTCTCTATTAATCGATCGCGCTCTCCCGGTCTGTTCGACACATTTGTAACAATTTCTTGCCCCAAACAGGCTGTGAAAATAGATACCAGGCACACCGGCAAGTGATAGCATAATGGCTTGCGATGCTAAAAACCTGCTGACTTCTAGATCTACCTGCTCGTCGACCGGTCCGTTTAACCAATCATAGAGGGTTATGTTTAATTCATAAACGCTTTTGGATCCATCCTGGTTCAATTTATATGAAACCCGACCTCCATGGGCTAAAGTTTGATCCACAAGCGCTTGAATTTCTATTTCGTCGAGAATTCCTTTAGCTGGCATTACACCAATTCCATCATGAGAGGCGATAAAATTAAAAAACGGACCCGGCGAATATAGATTATCCGCCCAACTGCGCAGTTTACTGACTTCTCCTTCAAGGAATGTATGCAGGATGAGTGGAGCAAGCGGAAACTGGTAAACCATCTGGGCCTCATCGGTACGCCCTGTCTCAGGTAAAAATTGCCCATAATAACTGATGTTTTCCTCATGCGGCACATTTGTTTCAGTTATCAATACCACCCAGGGAGCTATCATATCAAGAACGGCTCGCCAGATTTTTATAACTGCGTGTGTTTGGGGCAAGTGCAGGCAGGAAGTCCCAATTTCCTTCCACAAATAAGCAATGGCATCCAGGCGGATGATTTCAGCTCCACGTGATATGTAGAACAGTAGAAGATCAATAATCTCCAATAAAACCTTTGGATTGCTGTAATTCAGATCAAATTGATCGTCGCTGAAGGTGGTCCAAACCCACTTTTCTCCACATGCAGTTTCTACGGGCGTCAATAACGGCAGCGCTCTAGGTCTGAATACCATTGATAAGTCGACCTCAGGATCCACAGTAATGAAATAATCGAAGAATAGTTCTTGACACAACAAGAAAGATTTAGACCAGTCACTCTCCCTTGAGATGTGGTTTATAACGGCATCGTACATCAAGCGGAATCCATGACCGATTTGATCTATGTCTTCCCAATCGCCGTATTCAGGATTTACCAGGCGGAAATCGATTACCGAAAATCCATCATCAGAAGAATATGGGAAGAAAGGCAGGATATGTATACCACTAATGACATTATGAAGTTGTGCCTGCAGGAAACCAGAAAGTGTTCTCAAAGGTTTAATGTTATTCTCCTGCACTTGATCACCATACGTAATCAAGATTGCATCTTTCTCAGAGAAAATCTCTTCTGCAAGTGAGGTATTACTTTGTATCCGTCTTTCTAGATGTCTATAGTTATCAAAGATATCAATCAATTCTATAAAGACCGTTTCGCCCTTCTCTGTACCATATAGATCATTCAGTAATTCACGAATACGCTGTTCAGGTGTCATAAATATTTTTGCCTCGATAAGATTGCTATTATGTTTTCGATCACGCGACTTTGGCTTTACTAATAAACGGGATAATTTTTTGCTCGATAATTGCTTTCCAGGTATAGTTGTCTAACACACGGCGTTTTAAATGATAAGACGCATTCATTTCCAAGTAATTCAAGATGCTCCCAGCCGCGTCTTGGGGATCACCTGACGGATCAAAAAGATGCGCATATTCGGCAGCACTTTCCCGAACAGGTGGTATGTTTGATGCAAAAACCGGCAGGTGAACCAAACCGGCTTCTAACACAGGGATACCAAAACCTTCCCGGAAACTTGGGAAGATCAATAAATCAGCTAAACGAAAGAAATCAGCAACAACTTCATCAGGTAAAAATTGTGGTTTTCCAGCCTCGCCATGTTCATATAAAAAACAGATATTTCTATCCAGTTCATGCTCATCGCGTAACTCTTGGAGCGATTCCAGGTAGGTCACATTTTTAGGATTATGGGGGCCGGGAGGACCAGTTACGACCAGCGTTGCACCCGGCAAATGCTCCTTCATTTCCGCTGTGACTCGGATCGCAAATTGAATGTTCTTACGGGGTATAATCCTGGCAGGGAGCAGCATTAGAGGGGCAGCAGCCAACAAATCTAACTTTTCAACTAAATCTATAGTAAGAGACTGGCAATTTAAAAACTTGAATACATCCACACCCGGTGTAAATACCTCAATATCTCTCTCAGGGATATCAAGCAATTGAGCGAGTCTCAACCGGCGATGTTTTGATACAACCACATAACGAACCCCCGGCCAAGCTGAGCGCAATAAGTCCCACGGATAGCCGGGGTGTAAATCAGGAATATAGAGCTTATCGTGCCATGCGAAATCATGATTCCACGCAATTATTGGCGTAACATTTCGGTCATTTATAACCCGCAATGCTGCGGTGAGAGCTAAGTTAAAGTGTAAACTCAATGCATTATGAACAATGCAAACATCACAATTAGATAGAATTGGAAGCAGTTTGTCGACCAAAATTTCACGTAATGCCGTAAATTCAGGTGAAATATGTCCCTGTGCTAGCTCTTTGGAAATCCCTTGCACCCTTGTGTTCAATGTATCAACTTCGGGAATTCGATGAAATTCTACATTGTGATTAAATGGTTCAACCCTTCCCGCAATAATCTCTACTTTAATACCCAGATCGGATAATATATTGGCATGATGTAAAATAGTGCTTTCAACCCCTCCGATAATCGGAGGGGCTGCGTAATGAAGGATAGCAATTCTATGCGGCGTGCTCATCAATGTGCTCCAATTAGCATATCCTGGTTAGTGGAATCTAATTTTTCAATTTTTTTCATTTCAGGATTGAGATTGTATAATTTGTTTACAAGATAATATTCAACTTGCCAAAACGAATCACAACAATTGGGAAGTTGCAATGAAATCAGATTTAATAGTTATGAGGCTCAAATATGAGTGCAGCGTCTTAAGTGAAGTCTCGTTTGTTGAGTAATAATCGTCCCTAGTCTAGCCCTTCACACCTCCGGCAGTTAAACCCTCTGCCAGGTATTTTTCAAGCGCTAAAAACAATAATACTACTGGAATAGTCATTATTGTAGAGGCTGCCATTACAACATGTGGGCGTGGGCTGGGATCATTGAAGATTGTATTTATCTTTATCGGCATGGTAAACAATGCACGTTCATTGAGAAATACAAAAGCATACAAAAACTCGTTCCAAGCGATCATAAAACTATAAATAGCGACTGAGACCAGAGCAGGAATCGCGAGAGGTATGGTGATTCGCCAGATAACCCCTGATCGGCTGCAGCCGTCAATTAAAGCTGCCTGCTCAATTTCAACCGGGATAGTCCTGAAATAATTCGCCAGCATATACAACGCCACTGGAAGGGTTTGAGCTAAATAAGTGACGATCAGGATCGGTAGATTGTCCTGGACTTCAAATCCTATTCTGCCTCCAATTTGGGCTAGCATTGCAAATAGCGGGATTATTAAAAGCACACCAGGGAATAAATATATCAGCAGGATGCTGTTGAGCATAATGTCTTTGCCGCGAAAATACAACCGGGTAATGGCATAGGCACCTAAAGTAGACAATATCACCGCAATGATTGAGGCGGGGATGGCAACTTTAATACTGTTCAGGATATTTGTACCAAAATTTTGATAACTCGGATTGTTTGGATCGAACAATTCCTTGTACGCATCTAATCGTAAAGCGCTTGGCACATAAACAGGTTCCCTACCGCCAATTTCTGCGTAGGTTTTGAAAGATGAACTGACCATCCAATAGAAGGGGAATATAATGCCTACAAGAAAAAAAGTTAATCCAATAGCAAAAATTAGCCTGGGCAGAGTAAACCAATTTACTAAATGATCGATAACATTCATGCTCTCGTCATTTGAATAGCTCATATAAGATATCTCCTCAGAGGTACTGTTGTACGGCTTCCCATTTTCCTTCAAAAAATTTTTTTTGTTATGTCTCCTCAACATTCCTCATTACCACACCAATATAAAAAGCCATAAAAGCAACCAAGATGACCAGCAATATCATCGCAGTTGCAGCACCGCGCCCAAAGTTGAATAAACGAAAACTGAATTCATAGGTAAGAATGGGCAGCACCTTTGTTCCAAATCCCCCTCCAGTCAATAAAAAGATATCGTCAAATTTGTTAAACGTCCACATCAACCTTAACAGGAAGATTGCACCAATCACATATCTCAATTCAGGCAATGTGATATACCAAAATTTGGCGATTGTGTTGGCGCCATCTACTTCAGCAGCTTCATACATGGATCTGTCGATCGCCTGCAGCCTGGCTAAGATCATCAGCATGGCAAAAGGGAAATAACGCCAGGAAGTGAATACAATTACTAGAATCAGCGCCAAACCACGCGTCGCGAGGTATGCCATCGGCAGATCGATAACCCCCAGCCTCATCAACAGGTCATTAAGTACCCCCGAAGGTCGTGGGTCAAGAATCCATCGCCATACGAATGCCATGCTCACAATAGGGGCAACGTACGGGATTAAAAATACTGCACGAGCCAGCCCCCGTCCTCTAAACGGTCGGTTTAATAATATTGCTGCAATTAATCCAAGAATAACTGTAGAAATCGTGGCTATGAATGAATACACTATACTGGTAACCGCAGCTCCCCAGCTGTTCAAACCTTGAAACTTAAAGGCAAAATCATTAAATACATCGCTGTAATTTTTCCATCCTACAAATGGCGCATGGAATACATCATTAAGATTTTTTAAACCGACATCATGGAAACTGATCCATATACTGAAAATTGCAGGAAACAACACCAAACCAAACACAATCACTGCAGTTGGAAGAATTAAAGCCCAAGCCAACCTTGATTCTCGCGCCTGCAACGAGTTCCAGCGTTCTTTAAATGTTTTATGTTGAACTGCAGTCGACATAAGGCCTCCAAACGATTGTAGGGACACAGTAAAGCACTGTGTCCCTACGGTCTGTCTATTTCATAGATTTACTGCTGACGCTCAGCCACCAGAGCTTCAACCTGCTCTTGAAGCCACTGAGCACCGGTTTCTGGAGTCATAATACCTTCCAGGGCTATGTTGCTGATCACTTGTGGAATAAGCAGTCTCCCTTCAATATCACCAATTACCGCCCGCTGAGTCGCATCGTAATCAGGGCGAAATAACCAGCGCTGCATGGTATCGAAGCCATTGGCGATTTGACCCAGGGTTTCATCCGAGTAATTCTCGAAGAATGGGTCGAGTCCCATCCACCCATCCACTGCACTCTTCAGAACTGGCACCTTTCCAAACGGCGCCAACGCCAGGACATCCTGATAATTTTGATCGGTCAGGAAAAACTCGACTACCTTCTGCGCTTCAGGATCAGCGCCTTGCAGGATACCGAGTGTCACTAACTGACCATATGAGGCTGATCCGTTTGGTGAAGCCATTTCTGATGCAAACCCGGTATTGAGAGCCAGGTCGTCGACAGCAATCTGAACCTTGTCGCCGCTCTCCATACCAGATCCTTCAACCAGGTCATCCATGATATAGGTGCTGTAGAACAACATTCCCGATTGATCGAGTTCATAAGCTTCACGTGAACCGCGCCAATACTGAGGCCCGGGGATCGCACATTTTTGTAAATCTGTATAAAACTGCAGCGCTTCGATCATCTCGGGTGTGTTCATAGTGACATTGCCAGCCTCATCGAACGGGAAGGCATTATTAGACATTGCTACCTGTTCGAATACTTGCTGACCGTAATTTTGACCCGGATCGGTACCGAGACCAACAGCATAGAGCAGGTTTCCTGTTCCAGGAAGTGTCTCACATGCCGCCTGAATCGCCTCCCATGTAGTGGGAGCTTCGAGTCCAGCTTCCTCAAACACATCTGAACGGTACCAGATAGCCTGGATCCAACCATCATAAGGAACCGCGGCATATTTTCCAGTAGCCGGATCGGTAACCATAGCCAGCGGACCTGAACGGAAATCGTCCTCGCCCATGCTGTCTATTACTGCTGCGGAGGCATCCTCATCCAGTATTTCATCGGCTGCGAAAGTTGCTACCCGCTCGATACCCATCCGCACAATGTCGGGTAAACGATTGGCTGCAAGCGCAGTAGCGATACGCTGCGAAACACCGGCTTCCTCGATCGGAACGATGCGGACCTCTATGTCTGGATTCTCAGCCATATATCTGGCTGCAATTTCCTCATAAACTACCACGCGGTCTTCCTCATTGTCAGTTGTCCAGAAATCAATCACGGTTTTATCACTTGGTTCAGCCGGAACTTCAACCTCGACAATTTCGGTCACAATCTTTTCAACTTCTTGCGTGACCACAACTTCCTTCTCCACCTCCACGGTTTTAATGATCGTCTCCGGTGTTGGTGTCGCAGCTGGTGCACATTGTGATGTAAACAACGCCAGCAATAGGAACATAGTAAACAGTACTATTGAACGTTTCATTCTTTTATCCTCCAGATTTTTGTGTGTTGAACTTGATTGATTGGTTCATCTAACTTATTTTGTCATCACATCATCAATAGAATTTGATTTGTCTTACACCTCCTTTTATAAACATTTTTCTCTCAATTTTGAGGTGGTGGTCCGCATGATTGGCGAATTATTAATGAAGGGTGTAAAATGACCTGCCTTTTCTTCAGGTCTTCATCCAGGACCAATTTGACGAGCATTTCACTCAGCATGCCCCCAATTTTGTATATCGGTTGGTGCAAGGTTGTTAGCGGGGGATGAGAATGTTCCGCCATCGGGATATCATCAAAACCGGTTATAGATACATCTTTGCCAACAATCATCCCCTTTTCTTGAGCCGCACTCATAGCTCCAAAGGCCATCAAGTCATTACAAGCCACGATTGCAGTCGGTGGGTCTGGAGCCCCCAAAAGGATTTGAGCCTGGATATATCCTCCGCGTTGAGTAAGATCGCTCGTTACTACTAGATTTTCGTCCAGCTCTAAACCGGCTTCTTCTATCTTCATTCTTATCCCCTCGAGCCGGTACGACGAGAACATTAAATTCATTGGCGGCGCAATCACACCAAATTTTCGATGCCCAAGACGGATAAGATATTCGACCACAAGTCCCATTCCGAACTCACCGTCTTCGTCTACATATGGGTAATCATAATTTTCTTCCACACGACCAAAGGCTACAAAGGGATAATTTGCACTCTTCAAATAATCGATCCGATCGTCCTTCTTTCGAGTACGAACAATAATGAAGCCATCGACTCGCCTTTCCTGAACATAATTCCGATATGCGGTTAGTTCCTGTTCTCCCGGTGTCCTGGTAGAAACCAGCAAATCAAAGCCCAATTGGGTGGCCCGATTACCAATACCGGCTAGAAACTCGCTAAAAAATGGGTCTGAGAAACGCGGTCCAAATGTAGGTAAGACGAAGCCTATGGTATCTGTTCTCTGTTTCTGCAAGCGCTGCGCTAAAACACTTGGCCGGTACCCCATTTCCTCGGCAGCCTGACGAACCTGTTCCTTTGTTAGTGGACTAATGTCGTTGTAATCGTTTAATGCGCGCGAAACTGTTGTTACTGACTTTCCCACTCGTTGTGCGATATCCTTTATCGTAGTAGCCATTAGCAAATATTTTGTTGATCCCAGTTTGTTTCTTGTCTATTTGCCAATACGGTATCTTTCGAACACATCTTAACCATAAACGTTTCTGTTATATAGCATATATTACACTAAAACGTTTTGGTTGTCAATATTAATCTCGATTAAGGAGGAAAATATTGTGGTGAGTTTTGTAGAATAGTGAAGAAGTAACTTGTGTTTAATCATCTGTGCGTAATATGCTGGTTTTTTGACAAAGTCTTACTCCATACCTTCTTTATTTGAATTTTTGGATTACAATTACGGGTGAATATCAGACTACTTAACGAACCTCACAAAACCTATCAAGGTAAGTAACCTTCTGATGGTAAATTATTAATATAAATGAATTATCCAGCTAATCAATCTTCAAATCAAAAAGAAAAAAAATTGTCCCCAGTTTGTCCTTATATCGGAATGAAACAGGATTCGGGTACTTTCTTTTCTTATCCAAGCCCAGGCAACCATTGTTATCACGTAAAACCGAGCCAGCCCATAAAAAGTTCTTATCAAGAAGAATTTTGCCTTAGTTTATCCCACCCCTCATGCCAGGTGTATTCGCCTTCTTGGGAAGGTCGATTGCCTCAGGAAATCGCTGGCGAGACTTCACATATAGGAATCGCCGGTTTGCTTTCGGGGCGGTTAATATTGATAGCCATAATTGGATTAGTAATATTTTTGTTGGGATCTTATTTTTTATTTATTCGCAGCCCAAGCCCCTTTACACCATCTGGTAGCATATCTCAATCGACAACCTCGACCATAGTTGAAGAAATGGTCGGGACCGAAACTCCAATATCTGATGCAGCAGTCATTCCCATTATTACTCAGGGCGTATCCACCGCTCAAGTTGAAGACGTTACAGATATACCAACGAGCATTCCTCCATCTGTAACTCCTTCACCTTCATCATCTCAGATTCCAGACCCAACATTTACCCCAACAGAGGTCCAACCAACCTCTGGACCTGTGATGGAGACGCCTTTTGGACCCGATGAAAGGTTCGTGCTGCACACTGTTAAGCAAGCGGAGAGTTATAGCAAAATCGCCGAGACTTACCAGACCTCTATTGAAGTCATACAAAAAACGAACGATTTGATAGAGGGAGCAAGTCTGTGGGTAGATACAATACTGGTGATTATTCCGGGTCAAACTGATTCTTCAGGAGTTCCGAAATTTCGAATTGTTCTTTTAGAATACCCCACTTCAATTAGCGACCTCGCTGAAGAGCATGGAGTTTCAGCCGATGAGGTGATTTATTATAATTCATTAGGATCTATCGAAATCCTCCCAACCGGTCGCTGGTTGATCATACCAATCGAAATATGATGTCGACAGATGCAGGAATCCTCTCTACACGCCTCAATTAAAACTTGGTTTACCCAAGATGTCAATCAACAAGAAGTTTATATTGATGGTTTCCTAATTGACGCAGTTTGTAAAGACCTTCTCGTTGAAATCCAGACCAGAAGTTTTTACCAACTTAAAGCTAAACTCTCCACCCTTCTTAAGAATTACAAAGTCCGGGTTGTTCACCCTATCGCAGCGGAAAAATGGATAATTTACCTGCCAGCGGATGGAGATGAAGCAATCAGACGGCGCAAATCACCAAAACATGGGCGATATGAACATCTATTTCGCGAATTGGTTTACATTTCTCAATTCGTGTTTGATCCAAATTTTTCTATTGAGATCCTTCTCACCCACGAAGAAGAGATCCGCCGGGACGATGGTTTGGGGAGCTGGCGTCGCAAAGGATGGAGCATCATTGATCGGCGCCTGATCGAAGTGACCGATCAAGTCATCCTGTTTTCTGTGTACGATTACCAAATGTTCCTGCCCGAAAACCTGCCCCAACCCTTTACAACTAAAAATCTATCTTTATCCTTGCACATCCCGCACCGCTTGGCCCAAAAAATGGCTTACTGTTTGCGTTCAATGGACATCATCTCACTCTGTGATAATCGAGGCAGGGAAAATCTTTACATAACGCGTTGTGAATAAATATCTTGCTTTTAATAAACCTTTTGAAGTCCTGACTAAATTCAGCGACCATTCTGGTCGTAAGACTTTAAAAGATTTCATTCCCATCAAAGGGGTCTACGCTGCTGGACGTTTGGATTATCGAAGCGAAGGTTTATTGATTCTTTCAAATGATGGACCAATGATCCAACGCCTTACTCATCCGCACTATTGCCACCCCAAAACCTATCTTGCCCAAGTGGAGGGCATATTAACAAAAGAAGCAATTACGAAATTAAACAATGAAATATTATTTCCCGGTGTACAAACCAGACTTCCTCAATCCGTGACAATATCAGATCCCGTCCTACCTCCTCGATCTAAACCAGTTCGCGAATATCATCCTACAAGCTGGTTGAAAATCACAATGCATGAGGGTAAAAAGCACCAGGTCAGGCGTATGACTTCAGCAGTCGGATTTCCGACACTGCGGTTGATACGTGTTTCTATTGGCAGTATTGAATTAGGCGGCTTAGATCCTGGTAAGTGGCGTTTTTTATCAACCGCCGAAATCTCGAAATTGAAGCAGGAACTCAATTTTGGTTAAAGCAAAGGTAAGATAAAATCATGATCGAGATTGATGGCTCCCAGGGTGAGGGTGGAGGCCAAGTTTTGCGGAGTGCCCTAACACTGTCCATAATCACCGGAAAGGAAATGCGCATTATAGATATTCGCGCAAACCGCTCAAAACCCGGTCTAAAACCCCAACACCTAAAAGCAGTGGACGCGGCAGCAGCAATTAGCAAAGCCAGGGTAGAGGGAGCCGCGTTAAATTCAACTTCCCTGATGTTTTCCCCGTCGTCGATACGGTCAGGTCGTTATAAATTCGACATTGGTACGGCAGGATCAACGTCGTTGGTGCTACAAACGATTTTTCTCCCATTGAGTTTAGCAAATTCAGCTTCATCGATCATTATCTCGGGTGGTACCCATGTTCCATGGAGCCCATGTTTCCATTACATTGACCTACATTGGATGAATTATTTACATTACATGGGGTTTAATGCCGATTTATGCTTAGACCAAGCGGGGTTTTATCCACGCGGTGGAGGCAGGATCACGGCAACAGTTCGTCCTGTACATGCGATCAAACCCATACAACTTACCAATCGTGGGAAACTTCTACAAATAACTGGAATTTCAGGCGTTGCTAACCTTGACCTAAGCATCGCAAAAAGGCAAAAACTCCAGGCTTTAAATAGAATCCTAGAGCTCTCGGAGTTTATCGATTCCTCAAAAATCGGAATTAGAACTATAAAAATGCCATCCCACTGTAAGGGCACCCTGCTTCTCCTCTTGGCACATTTTGAATACAGTCAATGCTGTTATTTTGCTTTGGGCAAACTCGGCAAGCCAGCCGAACGTGTTGCTGATGAGGCTGTGGATTATCTCTTTGAATTTCTTGAAACCGATGGCGCAGTTGATACATATCTGGCTGACCAACTGCTCTTGCCAGCATGTCTGGCTGAAGGTATATCGGAAATCAGTACAAACCAATTGACCCCACATCTTGAAACAAACGCTGAAATTATCCAAGCATTCTTACCAATTAGGATAGAAATTCAAGACCGAAATGGAGGAGCTGTCACGATTCGTGTAATCAGCGAGAATACAATCTGATGCATCGTAAAATACTCCACCTCGATCTAGACGCATTCTTTTGTGCTGTTGAAGAGCTTGATGACCCAAAACTTCAAGGTAAGCCTTTCGTTGTCGGTGGGCGTCCAGAAACTCGAGGAGTTGTTGCTTCATGCTCGTACGCAGCGCGCCGATACGGCATTCATTCAGCTATGCCGATGGCGCACGCCGTGAAGCTCTGCCCAAACCTGACCATCATTTCATCTCGTTATCGTGAGTACTCAAAGATATCAAAAAGTGTAATGGATAACGCGCATGATCTGACACCCCTTGTCGAACAAATCTCTATCGATGAAGCATTCTTGGATTGTACTGATTTACCGGAAACGGGCAAATACGTCGCCAGGCAATTACAAACAATAATTCGTGAGAGGATTGGTTTGCCATGCTCATTAGGAGTAGCTACCAATAAGTTGATTGCCAAAATAGCCAACAACTTTGGGAAAGCATCCTCGAAATGCGCTGGTCCTCCCAATGCAATAACAGTGATTCCTCCCGGGCAAGAGGCATCATTCCTCGCGCCTATGCCCGTTGAAGCGTTATGGGGCGTCGGTCCTAAAACAGCAGAGCGCCTGGCAGAATTGGGTATAACTACTATTGGTGCGCTGGCAAACTATCCAGAGGCTGATCTTGTGCGGATTCTAGGTAAACATGGGCATGATCTAAGCGTGCGCTCAAAAGGGGTCGATGAGCGCCCGATCATCACAACGCATGAAGTAAAATCCATCAGTAACGAAACCACATTCACATCTGACTTACTTGATAAGCAGTCAATTCTACGCACATTACGGAAATTATCCGAAAATGTTGGAAAGCGACTACGCCGGGCGAACAAATGCGGCAAGACTATCAAGATAAAGCTTCGTTGGTCAGATTTCAGTACGATTACCAGACAACTGTCTTTGGAAAATCCCACCAACCAGGATTTGTTGATCATCCACGCGGCTGAAAATCTTTTTGAGCAATCCTGGTGTGAAGGAAAAGCGGTACGCTTGATTGGTGTAGGAGTAAGTGGTTTTGTTCCTCCTATTCGCCAACTTACATTGTGGGATGAATTGTCCGGGCACGAAACTACGAAGGATAACAAGCTGCAGAATGCAATAGATAACCTGCGCGATCGTTTTGGAGATAAGATCGTCCAGCGCGCCAGTGACCTTTCTTAATCCGAAAAAAGTAAAATCGATTATTTTGACAGTCAAATATGAGATCTAATGCTCATATAGAAGTTTTTATCATCAAACAGGTCTTACGCTTAGTTTGTCGTATCAACAATACAGAAAAGGAAACATATTTGCGTTTTCCTCGCCAATCGCAAAGCAACCTTCTAAATGCAAATTAATTTTTTGCTTTCCCCATCACTAAACCCTGCGATTTTGTAATAAAGAATTGCCCGTGTGAACGAAAATGATCTTCTAAATATCCTTTCATTGCTTTTAATTCCTTGCTACCACTTCTCCATAACTCACCCCACATAGAGAGGATATACTCCTCTAAAGGTCCAATTTCGGTCACAACTAAATTTTCATCATAATGATGGATTTCAATATCCGTATATTGATCTCTTAGAATATTATCAGCATTTTCAAGCGCAAATCTTCTGGTTTGTTTATTTCTATATATAGAATTCGGTTCAATTTTTTTAACCAGTTCACTCAACTCATGCATGTGGTGAAAGCCATTTGTTGCCGCGCATAAAATCCCACCTGGTTTCAGGACCCGAACAATATCATTCAAACCGCGCTGAATGTCCGGAACATGATAGAGCATATGGTTGGCAATCACAAGGTCGAAATAATTGCTGCGGGTAGGAATAGCCTGCACATCAAGGTTAATGGGGAAAAAATCAACATCCTCACTCATCACTTTGGACGCCTCTCGAGCCATACCAACCGATAAGTCGCTCAAGAAGATTATTAAACCTTCTGGCAAGTGCGCCGAGTTCTCTCGCCATAAACCAGCAGTTCCACAACCTACTTCTAATACTCGCATACCTGGTTCTAGATTCAATTGGTCAAACAGCCATCGCCACCATCTATAGGGATTGGTTCCAAAACGACGGTGAAGGGAAATCCTGGCTTCCAATTTGCTTGCGTCTTTATACTGCTGTTCTTTTAGATACTTCTGGTCAGTAATCTGGTTCACATCGAAATCTCTCTCATCAAGATTCGGGAAATATGATTATTTGAGTATAACCCATAATTCCTGGGTGTTTCAATAAAAACTATAGAATGCTATAATTCTCATTTAGGATGAAATACAATGAAAATTCTTAATGAAACCCAAGACATACTTCTCATAAACGAACGAAATAAACTGAACGACCTTCGAACTGTTCTCACAGAATTTAACGCTTCAAACGAAGATTTAAAAATATTGCGTGATACCATAAAACAGCTCGATGAATTATTTCTGCTGGTCGTCGTTGGTGAATTCAACTCCGGAAAGTCAGCCTTCATCAACGCACTTTTGGGTGACAGCTATTTGGAAGAAGGGGTGACCCCCACCACAACCCGGATCAACATTCTCCATTACGGAGAAACCAAAGAGCGGATTGTGGTCTCTGAAAATGAGCATATAATCACATTGCCTGTCGAATGGCTTTCTGAGATCAGCATTGTCGATACACCAGGCACTAATGCGATCATACGCTCTCACGAAGAGATCACTACCCTGTTTGTACCCCAATCAGACATTGTACTTTTCATTACCTCTGCTGACAGACCTTTTACAGAAAGTGAACGACAATTTCTGGAGCGAATTCGTGATTGGGGGAAGAAAGTCGTGGTTGTGGTCAATAAAATTGACATACTTCAAGATGATAAAGAACTAGAAAAAGTAAATAACTTTGTACGCGATAATGCAAATAGACTGATGGGAATTTCTCCTGATATATTTCCGCTCAGCTCGAGGAATGCCTTACTCTCCAAGCAAGGGAAACCAGAATTCTGGGCAACCAGCCGCTTTCAACCTCTAGAAAACTATATCCACGACACCCTAGATGAAAGCGGACGTCTAAGACTAAAATTATTAAATCCATTAGGAGTTGGGGCTCATCTGGTGTATAAATACCTTGAAATTATCACTTCAAGATTGGAGTTGCTCAAAGATGATTTTGATATGATATCTGATGTGGATTCGCAATTGGACCTCTATCAAGAGGATATGAAACGCGATTTCAATTTTCGGATGGCAGATATTGAGAATGTACTCTTTGAGATGGAGCAGCGTGGGGATGGATATTTTGATGAGACGTTTCGCCTTGCCCGGGTATTTGATTTGATTAACAAGGACCGCATCCAGCGAGAGTTTGAAAGCCAGGTCGTTGGGGATACTCCTCAGCTCATTGATCAAAAAGTCAATGAGCTGATCGACTGGCTGGTCGATTCTGATCTACGACAGTGGCAATCGGTGAATGAGCACCTTGCAGAGCGACGCCGCATCCACAAAGATCGCATAGTTGGCGATCATGGAATCGGAAGCTTTAACTACGAACGCGATCGTCTTATAGACGCAGTTGGCCGCGAAGCACAACGCGTGGTAGATACATACGACAAAGCCAGCGAATCAAAAGCAATCGCTGAAAATGCACAAATTGCTGTAGCGGCATCGGCAGCCCTCGAAATTGGTGCAGTAGGACTGGGAACCCTGGTAGCTATTTTGGCTACGACGGTAGCTGCGGATGTCACCGGTATCATATTGGCAAGTTTTATTGCCGTTTTAGGGCTTTTTATCATACCTGCACGACGCAAAATAGCAAAAAATGAATTGCATGAGAAGATATCTATACTCCGCGTACAGCTAACCGATACACTGCGAAATCAACTCGAAAAAGAGATCGAACACAGTTTGCAGCGGATTAACGAAGCTATCGCCCCCTATACTCGTTTCGTGCGGGCGGAGCGCGGAAGTTTGACTGAAACTTGTGACGAACTTGAGAGAATTCTGAATGACCTCGATCGTTTAAAAGTTGAGATTGAAGAACTTTAGAACGAAAATGAGAATTTAAATCAATCTTTCATTAGCAGATTCCTAAATGAGATAATAATTGGGGAGGGATGCAATATTATTAAGGTGTTTTCTCACTTATTCGTGATTTAGCAAAATCCACCCAAAGATATTTAAGTATTTATTCCGAAATTTGACCACTTATCACGGATGAGCCAACCCAAAATCGCTAATGGCAACACTTCATTAAATACAATCAGCCACCATCCTGTCAGCATTAAACCAATAATTACTGAAACGACAACTGAAACTGCAAACAAATATAATCCCCATTTTTTCCAGTTCCATATCGCAATAGCAGCAAAAAACTTGGCGATTGCCACAAGGACTAAAGCTCCAATAAGCCACGGCATCGTCGTCGCATTTGGATCTTGCTGTGCATTATATACAAACCATATTGAAAATATACTATGAATCATAGTCAAGATAAGCACCAGGGATAGCCAGAAACCCCTCTCTATATGATGTGATGTCTTCGACATTTTGACTCCTCCTATTATTTATATAAGAACCTGATGAAGAGAATTATAAAGCCTTATTAATTATATTGCATTAGTATAATGGATGTTGCTGTAAATAAGATTGCCTTTCAAAACGAAGCACTGCCCAAAGGGGGGAATGGTCACTGGCTTTTGTCTCACTCCAAACACCTGTCTCGAGCACGGTCATATTCCTGGCAAATATGTGATCCATCGCGAATCCAAAAACGCCTTTCTCAACTGTAGGACCGGCATTTTTTGATGCACGTTCTAAGCCAAATCGTCCAAATCGCTTTACCAAATTCACTACACTTTTGGGAGTCATTGTGTTGAAATCACCTCCAACAATTACATATTTGGATTCATTACCAGGATTATTTACTAAATAATCAAATTGAACCGCCCGCTGTCTGCTGCTCAACCAAAATGTTTCCGTGTGCACACTGTAAACAAGTATCTTGTAGTCATTGATTAAAATAGTCGCTCTCACAGCAATGCGTTTTTGTCCATTTTTCGGATTTTGATGGGGCAATACTATCTTCTGCGAATCTGTGATTTGCATCCTTGTAAGAATTGCATTTCCGAAATTTTTTCCATGGTGGGTATGAATTGAAGCTGGATAATAGACATAATTATGTTCAAGAGATTTCGCTATCTTATCCACCCCTTCCTCGTTCATCTCCTGCAGCAGAATAATGTCTGCCTCTTTCAATTTTTCGACATTATTTAACTCTGCAAGTGCTTCATCAATTTTTTCTGAAAACTTGACATTCCATGTAATTACTTTGATTTCCTCATTGAATACTTGTTTAGCATCTGCATACGATCCCGTAAATTTAGGTTCCTCAGGTTTTAAATAATTATGAATCGGCCGACATGCTGGAAGCAATAAAACGTATAAAATAGAAAACCTTCCCAATTTGCGGAACATCCTAATATAAATTCTTAGTGATTATATTGCGAAAACAAATAATTATAATTTCCGCTCTTTAAGTAAATCACGGATTTCAGCCAGTATTTTTTCTTCTGCTGATGGCTTAAGTGGAGCAGATTGTTCTTCACTCCGTAATTGGTTGTAACTACGAATGACCAGGAACACAGCTGATGCGATAATCACAAAATTAATGATCGCCTGAATGAAATTTCCAAACAGGATCACAGCTTCCCCAACTTGTATAGATAAACCAGAAAAATCAATGCCACCAATCAAAATGCCTATTACCGGCATAAATATATCATCCACAAGAGAATTAACAATTGCACCAAACGCGCCGCCGATTATCACCGCTATAGCAAGATCTATCACATTCCCCTGCTGCAGGAATTCTCGAAATTCTTTTAACATCGTTCTCTCCTATACCTAGAATTCAACAATCATCAACCCAAACAGTATTTAAATACCGAAGTGGAAGTATGTATACCCTTCCACTCCGTTAATTATCCCCATTAATATTTAATGAATCTTCAATCTAACGATATGGGATTGTAAACTGGACGGTTTTCTCCATACATTGTCCATCTTGATTTTCTTCAGTACACAAAATAATTTTCGCTTGTGCGTTGTGACCAAAAATACCGGAATGCCTCAATTCTGCACCTACATAAGCATAATCGCCTGGATCCATATAATTCCAGTCACGATTACAGGAAGTCTTTGATGACAAAAATGGTTGATCTGACAGCGGCATCCAATACAATTGGCTTCCTTCTGTTATATCAATAACCAGCATCTGCATTGATTCCAATTTGAGATTGCCAGTATTTTCAATAGCAAAAATAGCTACAGGGATAACACCACAATCCTCAATATGTGAAAAAGTCGCTGTATAATCAATTCCAAGTGGTGGCAGGGGTGGAGGTGTAATTATCGCGACCTCATTTGTGATTCCTTCAATATAAGTCGTTTCTCCCCAAACCCAGCAGTATCCTTCCGGATTGTCTGGATTCTTAATATACCACCATGTCTGGGAAGTATTGCTGCCTTGTACCTCTGAAGTCTGTCCTCTCAGGAAATGTCCAGTTACGGGGTAGACCGTGTCTGGTCCTTCCCGGCAGTTGGTGTCCAGATTTGCGCTTATTAACAGTGCTTCTGTCTTTAATGTCGGCGTTGTTTGAATACTAACTTGGGTTGAAGTAGGCGGTGAAATTGGAGTATCGGAATATATCGTTTGAGTTGATTTGCCAACTGCTTGATTGGTCGCTTCCGCTACCGCCGTTTGGCTAGCAGCAGATGCAGTTTGTCGATCAGCGTCTGATGAACCAGGTTTGACATAGCCAAAATACACAATTAATACGACTATTAAGCAAATGATCAACCCGCCCAATAAACCAATAATTAACCATAACTTCTTGTTCTGATTATTCAATGTAATTTTCTCCAGATTCTCAAATTCATATTACCCTGCGCACACTTAGAAAATGGTTAAATGCATTAATTGCTAACCAGATGCATTCAGAATTAATCCAGGAAATTATATTACATCCCAACCGATTAGAACTCTACTCAATGCAAACGATTATAGCATATGATTTGTGAATTATATTACCCAACAGATGGTAAATTTAATATTTCACCATACACAGAATTTTACTTTAAAGTTGCAAATTCATATTTACGGTAGGCGAATAACCTTTCCTGTTTTTCTACTTACATATAAATATTGGGTTATACTCCTATTCCAATAAATTAAGTGAGTCAAAAAATTTTTTATTATGAAAATCGCCGTCCTTGCAGATATTCACGCCAATTTATCAGCACTTAAAACTGTAGATGCCCATATCGAGATCTGGAATCCTGATTATGTGATTATTGCCGGGGACATTGTAAACCGAGGTCCTCGCCCACTGGAATGTTTCCAGTTTGTAAGAGAAAAGCAGCTAAATTACGGCTGGAAACTGATACGAGGTAATCACGAGGAATATGTCTTAAACAATATAAATCTCAGAACTCAATATACCTGTGCTGAAGTGGAGGTTCATCGTGCCTCCATCTGGACAGGCAAGCAATTAGGTGGTGAAGTTGAAACTCTCAAGGCGTTGTCGATACAAGAAAGTCTTAGTGGACCGGATGGTAGAGAAGTTCGATTCGTTCATGGTTCCATGAAGGGGCTGCGGGATGGGATATATCCCGAAACTAGTGATGAAGAGCTTCGTGAGAAGATTGAATTGCCAGATAAACAAAAAGACAATTATCCTCCTCCTTCTGTCTTCTGCGTGGGTCACACACATAGACCATTAATACGAACTTTGGATGGGACAACGGTTGTCAATGCGGGTTCTGTCGGACTGCCTTTTGACGGTGACACACGCCTTGCGTATGCCCAATTAACATGGCAGGAGGATAATTGGAAGACCGAGATTGTACGTCTTGAGTATGATCGGGAATTAGCGGAACGCGATTTTTACACATCAGGCTTTTTTGAAGGTGGAGGCCCGCTGGTGAAATTAGTTCAAATCGAATTGCGCACTGCGCATTCGCAGCTCTATAATTGGGCAGCAAAATACCAAAAATCGATTTTAGCCAGCAAAATATCGATGGAAGCCTCGGTAAATGAATATATTTCTTCGTCCTTTGGGGATAGCGCGACATGAAATACCTGCTAATATTCAGTTTCATTGTTATTCTAGCACTGCTACCAGCATGTGGAAGAAATGCATCCCCACCAACCCCAAATATCGAACTTATCGTCCTTCAAACTCAAACAGCGGAAGCAATTGAGCATTTGTTATCCACTACTACAGCAGATCAAGCCACATTTACTCTCCAACCTGAACTTCCAACGGAGCAAATTCAAGCGCCCACTCCTTCTCTAACACCAAAACCGGATTGTTCTGAAAAAGTGGAACTCGAAAGTGAAACGATCCCCGATCAAGCTAATTTCCTGCCAGGAGTAAATTTTGAAAAGTCGTGGATTTTGCGAAATGTGGGAACCTGCACCTGGACTCCCGACTACTCAGTTATTTTTGTGGGCGGAGAACAGATGAGTGGTGAGAGCCCTACTGCGATTGGTCAAACAGTGCCCCCTGATGGCGAAATTGAAATAACTCTCCCGCTGAAAGCCCCTCCAAACGACGGATACTACGAAAGTTTCTGGAAGATGCAAAATGAGAGAGGTGAACAATTCGGATTAGGGGCAGAATCCGATGTCGCTTTATGGATAAAAATTGATGTGGGCGATAAATCAGATATTGGTGACCATGAAGATATAGGAAACCCAGATTGGATAGATACCTTCGATGGTAAGAAACAATACTGGTACATGGGTGGTGACACATACACAAATTTTGAAATTGTAGATGGCAAATTAATAATGACTGCGATTCAGCCTACTGGTGATCTTTGGCGCATCGCTAAATACCCCGAGTTGGGAAATATTTATCTAGAAATGATCGCCACAACTGGCGACTCATGCTCGGGGAAGGATGGCTATGGCGTTATTGTGCGCGCACCAGACCAACCGGATGGCATCATTGACAGCGGTTACATATTCAGCATTTCTTGCGATGGAATGTACCGTGTCTACAGGATGGATGAGGGTGAATTTAACTCCATTCAGAATTGGACCAGCAATGAGAAGATAAATGCAGGACCAAACAAGACAAACCGCCTTGGTGTTAAGCTATTAGGCAGTAAACTTCAATTACTTGCCAATGGTTCAATAATTTCGGAATTCTACGATGAAACTTTCCCCAGTGGTTTATTCGGATTGATGATCCGATCAGACGGTACGTCAGGTTTTCAGGTTTTCGTTGACGAAATTGCCTATTGGAGGGTCGTCGAATAGCTACCACGTATTTTCCCTATGTCAGGATTTTCATTCGATATCCACCTGACTTAAATCATCCTCAGGCTGAGGATAGCTCATATCCAACCTTTTCAGAGCGTTAACCATAATTGAAGCGACAATCAGATTGCGATACCATTTTCGGTTTGCTGGAACAATGTACCAAGGAGCAAATTTGGTGCTGGTTTTACTGAGCACATCTTCATACGCTTCAGTATATTCCGGCCATAATTTTCTCTCCTCTAAATCCCCTAGAGAAAACTTCCACTGCTTATTTGGATCGTCCAATCTAGCCTGCAAACGTTCTTTCTGCTCTTTCAAATCGATGTGCAAGAAAAATTTCAAAATTGTTGTCCCCTCTTCGGACAGCAAACGTTCAAATTCGTTTATTTGCTCATACCTTAGAGCCCAGATTTCTTTTTTAACTAATTTGTGAACACGTACAACCAGCACATCTTCGTAATGACTTCGGTTGAAAATTACGATTACTCCTTTTCCAGGAGTTTTTTTATGGACTCGCCATAAATAATCATGGTCAAGCTCCTCTCGTGTAGGCACCTTAAAACTCGCAACTTTAACCCCTTGAGGGTTAACTCCTTCGAAGACATGCCTTATCGTACCGTCTTTTCCACCAGTATCCATAGCTTGCAATACTACCAGGACTCTATGTCTGTGTTCTGCGTAGAGAAGTTCTTGAAGAGCTTCCAACTCATTGTTAAGTTCCTCGAGTCGTTTTTGTGCTTGTAATTTATCTCCATCAAATTTACTTTTATCGTTCGGATCCCAATCCCTTAAATTTATTTTATCTCCTGGTACAACTCGATATTTATTCATTCTCTCCTCCATGATTGATTATTCATATAGTTTCGGCAGTCTCAATTATTAACAAATAATTCCTAATTACATTCTATTGTTACCTGTGCCCAGTGGTGAGACCGAAGATTATTTTACATCAAATTTCTTACCACAACCTGTTATCCCCAATCATGATAGTTCTCGTTTATACTTGTGGCGCTTTTCTGATAAAATCTTATGTGATCGGTATTTATAATATCTATTTCGCTTTTCATTTGTCGGTAGATGACGATAATTTTAATCATGAACAAAGGAACATTACCTGTTGAACAAATTCTTTACAAAGTGGGGCAGCGTGTTCCCATCGATTCTGAAGTGATCGTGGAAGCCCCAGTATCCTTGACTGTGAATGGGGAAATATGGTTGACATTACTGTGCACACCAATTGACCTTGAAGCTCTGGCAGTTGGATTCTTATATAACGAAAGCCTGATACAGTATTTCGACGAGATTGATTCGGTTCATGTGTGTTCCTCGGGTGATAACATCGACGTTTGGATCAATCACAGTGTGGATAAACCAGAAAAATTGCTCCGAACATCAGGCTGCACAGGCGGAATTACCTTTGTCGGAACGGAGATTTCAACAACTTCTGCAAGCGTATTGAACTTAAACGAGACTCGAATTACCCCCATACAGGTCAACAATTTTCTCGACGAACTCCTCCAAGCACAATCCCTATATCGCATAGTTGGTGGAGTACATACATCCGCCGTCAGCGATGGCAATAGCATTCTAGCCTCCGCAGAAGATATCGGACGTCACAATACATTGGATAAAATCGCTGGACATTGCCTGATGGAAGGTATCAACTTATCTCGTCGAATAATTGTGACAACAGGTCGCATCAGTTCGGAAATGCTCCAAAAGTCAATCCGTCTGGGGGCTTCAGTTTTAATTTCACGCACTGCAGCCAGTTCCCTATCGATCCAGATGGCCCATGCTTGGGGAATAACATTAATCGGTTATGCGCGTCGTAATCAGTTTAGGGTTTACACGCATCCTGAAAGGATTGTGACTGTTGAAAATGAAATTTTAGTCTCATCACTAGATAACCTGAATACTAATCCCAAGAAGAAGGATTTTCAATCATAACATCGAATGGATAAACCATAAACTAAGTTGCTTATTCACAATCAAAAACAAAGGGGTTTATATGCCTTACAAAACAACGAAACGCAAACCTATCGATCCGGATATCATAAAGACCGTTGAAGGACACGATTCAAATCCAGAAGCCCTATTGGAAATTTTCCAAGAATTGCATATAAAGCACGGCGGCTTGACTCAGGAAATTATTTATGATGTCTCAAGTCTGCTCGATATTCCTGCCCAGCATACATATGGGGTAGCCTCATTCTATTCCATGCTGTCTCTCACACAACTGGAAGGGGGTGTTATGCGTATATGTGATGGACCTGTTTGTTGGCTATCAGGGGCTGATGAAATCCACAATTATGCTGTTTCGATATTTGAAGACAATCCGAAATGGCATATAGAACGTACAAGCTGTTTAGGTCTATGCGACCGTGCACCTGCAGTTCTGGTTAACAATGAACAGGCAGGACCAGTTACCACTGATAAAATATCATCTCTGACCACGGGTTATTTAGGTCATTTACCGGATTACTCACAATCTCGACCTGGGGAAACCCGTGTTATGATGGCAAAAGCCGGTTTGATCAATCCGAATTCTCTTGATTCTGCCTTGAAACATGGGGCTTATGAAGCACTAAAAATATCCCTCAGTCGTTCAGCATCATCGCTGATTGGTGAAATGGAAGAATCGGGATTGTGCGGTCGAGGTGGAGCCGGATTTCCTGTTGGTCGCAAATGGCGATTCGTTGCTCAGGAAAAACGGACTCCGAGATACATAATTTGCAACGCTGATGAGTCGGAACCACTTATCTTCAAGGACCGGGTTTTAGTTGATACAAATCCACACCAAATCCTTGAGGGAATGGCTATCGCTGGATATGCGTGTGGAGCGAGTGAAGGCTATATTTATATTCGCGGCGAGTATGAATCTCAAGCGCTTCTCCTGGAAAGTGCAATTAACGAAGCAGAAGAAAATAAGTTCTTAGGGAATAATGTTCTGGGTAGTAATTTCTCCTTTTCCATTCATATTCATAGGGGGGCTGGTGCATATATATGCGGAGAGGAAACCGCATTAATTGAATCTCTGGAAGGTAACCGCGGTGAACCTCGCCTGCGACCTCCTTATCCACCCG
This sequence comes from uncultured bacterium, assembly GCA_965603285.1. Lineage (GTDB taxonomy): Bacteria > Chloroflexota > Anaerolineae > Anaerolineales > UBA4823 > JAUWPO01. The sequence continues at coordinate 5,881 of CBFDCK010000006.1, read as the reverse complement.
AATACGGGTATCATGGCAACCCAACCCTGGTAAATAATGTTGAATCTTTTGCGGCGGTTCCTGCGATCATATCCGAGGGAGCAGATTGGTATAAATCGCTCAGCACTTATTCAACTCCTGGAACCAAGATATACATCGTTCTTGGTCAAGTAAATACCCCAGGATTATTTGAAGCACCCTTCGGGCTAACTCTGAGACAAATCATCGACGATTTCGGTTGTGGGATGAAACCTGGGTCCACTTTTAATTTTGCTCTGACCGGAGGCGCTGCCGGTACCATTACCCCACCTTCACTGCTCGATGTTCCTATTGATTACGCTTCTACCACAGAAGGTGTTTCGTTAGGTGCCGGAGCATTTCTTGTCTGCGATCAAACCACATCACCAGTCGACTTTCTGCGAGAAGTGTTGTATTTTTTCACGGTCGAATCGTGTGGAAAATGCACACCTTGTAGGGTGGGAACACACCGCTCATACGAAATATTAACCCGCATGACACACGGAAGTGGAAAACCCGGTGATGTAGATGAACTATACGCGCTCGCCGCGGTAATGCAAGATTCCTCATTCTGTGGTCTGGGTCAATCAGTCGCAGTTCCAATACAATCAGCTCTCACTCATTTTAAAGAAGCATTCGCTGCATTCGAGTCCGCCTGAATTTCGGTTTAACAATAAAACAATCTTTGCCTCACGGAGATAAGAAATGACAATACAGATAACCATCAACGAAAAAACCATTGATGCGCAGATCGGGCAAACGATATTAGAAACAGCCCGCAATAACGGAATTCGCATCCCAACTCTTTGTTATCACCGTGATCTTACTCCAGATGGCAACTGCCGTATTTGTGTGGTCGAAGTCAAGGGACAGCGTTTTTTACAAGCCGCTTGCGTAACAAATGTTTGGGATGGCATGGATTTGTGGACCGAAAGCGAACGAGTTTTAAACGCTCGGCGGACGACTCTAGAATTGATGCTGGCAAACCATCCCCAGGACTGTCTCGTTTGTGAGGCAAGCTCTTCATGTGAACTGCAAGATCTGGCATATGATTACCAGGTAAAAATACCGGAATGGGGAAGTAAGGGCACTAAATACGTGGTTGATAGCGATCCCAACCCATTTATCCGTGTTGATTTTAATAAATGTATCTTATGCCGGCGATGTGTACTGGCATGTGAAGAGATCCAGGGAAGGTCGGTTTGGGGTGTTGCCTTCCGCGGCATCAATGAAGAGATAGTCGCAGGAGTTGGGACAACTATGTTGGAAGCTCGCTGCGAGTCATGCGGTCAATGTGTAGCTTATTGTCCGACCGGTGCGCTGAGCGATAAAATGTCATATGGTCTCGGACGCACCCACCAGGTTCAGAAGGTATTGACCACATGCACATATTGTGGTGTTGGATGCCAATTTGACTTGAATGTAAAGGATGGTCTCATCATCGGTGTTACATCAAATCCGGATGCGCCAGTGAATGGGATGTCACTGTGTGTCAAAGGACGGTATGGGTATGATTTCGTTCACCATCCAGACAGATTGACAAAACCGCGTATCCGGAAATACCTTCTTGAAGGTCAAACGCGGCCAAAAGATCGAGGTGAATGGGTAGAAGTTGACTGGGAAACCGCGCTTAACATCACTGCTGAAAAATTAAGCCATTACCGTGACACTAATGGTTCAGACAGCATTGGAATCCTGGCTTCCGCAAAATGCCTAAATGAAGATAACTATGTGATGAATAAATTCGCCCGCCAGGTGATTGGGACGAACAATATTGACCACTGTGCTCGTCTTTGACACTCCAGCACTGTGGCCGGTCTGGCCGCTACCTTTGGTTCGGGCGCGATGTCAAATTCGATGGACGACATCGTCGATAAAGCCCAAGCGATGTTAATCATTGGCTCAAACACAACCGAACAACACCCTGTTTTCGGAATCAAAATCCGCCAGGCTGTTCGCAAACGAGGAGTTAAACTCATTGTTGCAGACCCACGCAGGATAGATATTACTGAGTTTGCCACCCTGCATCTGCGCCATCGGTCTGGTACTGACGTAGCTTTATTAAACGGATTGATGAACATCATCCTAATTAATAATTGGGAAGATACCGAATTCATCGCATCTCGAACCGAAGGATTTGACAATTTCAAGACGACTCTAGAAGACTATTCGCCTGATCAAACCGCCGTGATAACTGGAATTCCAGTTGAACAGCTATACTCGGCTGCAGAAATTCTTGCAACGAACAAACCCATGGCAGTTATGTGGGCGATGGGAATCACGCAACACATTGTTGGTGTTCAAAACGTTATGAGCCTCGCCAACTTGCAGATGTTATTGGGAAATATGGGTGTTCCTGGAGGCGGCGTTAATCCTTTACGAGGACAAAACAACGTTCAAGGCGCATGTGACCTGGGAGGTCTACCCAATGTTTATCCAGGATACCAGCGAGTTACCGATGAGGCATCACGCCAGAAATTTGAAAGTGCCTGGGGCGTTCCATTGTCAAATGAGAACGGCTTGACTGTTACAGAGGTCATTCCTGCAGCAGGAGAAGGAAAAGTAAAAGCACTTTATATTATGGGTGAAGATCCTGTCATGAGTGATCCGGACAGCAATCATATTCGACATTGTTTGGAAGCTTGTGATTTTATCGTGCTGCAGGAAATTTTTCCTTCAGAAACTGCACCCTACGCGGATGTGCTGCTTCCTGGTGCGAGTTTTGCTGAGAAAACCGGTACGTTTACAAATACCGAGCGTCGTATACAGATGGTCCATAAAGCCGTCGAACCAATTGGCGAAGCGCGTGCAGACTGGCGCATTATTACTGAATTATCGAGACTTATCCTTGAAAACGGTGAGCGGAAAGTATGCGGCGGTGAATATTCAGGTTGGGATTATGAGAGCGCTTCTCAAATCATGGATGAAGTTGCTGCCTTAACCCCTATTTATGCTGGCGTTAGTCATAAGCGACTGGAATGCGGCGAACGGCTTCAATGGCCGGTGAGAGATCATGATCATCCCGGCACACCGATTCTTCATGTGGACCAGTTTGCGCGCGGCAAAGGTAAATTCATGCCTATAGATCATATCTCCCCAGCTGAAATGCCTGATGACGAATATCCCATGATTTTAAATACAGGTAGGGTTCTTTATCACTGGCATGGAGGCCAAATGACACGCCGTGCACAGGGGCTGAAGGAGGTACATGGACAATCGCTGATTGAAATCAATCCCGATGACGCAGAAAGTATTGGCTTAGATGGAGAAAACCGTGTCCGAATAACATCCCGTAGAGGTTCTATCGAGGCTCAAGCCTGGATCACGGATCGAGTCCCTCCAGGGATGATATTTGCCAATTTTCACTTTCCGGAATCCCCTGCTAATGAACTTACAATAGCTGCACTAGATCCAGTTGCAAAAATACCTGAATACAAAATTTGTGCAGTGAGAGTTGAGCTGGCGTGAAAAAGCAGAAAGAAGTTTATAAAAAATAATAGCCCAACTCACTTTTCATCGTTTTTTGGAAATCTGATATAATCGGGGACATTAATCTATTTACTACATCCAAATTCAACAAAAAAGTTGATTAATAGTGGTATTGATATGAAGTTCAATAAAACAACTTTACAAATATTTTCAATTTTTACCCTTAGTATCATCGCCGATATACTAATATTGCTAGTAATAACCCTTGGTATCATCACCGCTTGTTCGCAATCATCAAGCGCTTCCGATATCCAAATTCCGTCTGGTGACCCATCAAACGTTGCATCTGCAATAAATACGATTACATCAGTACCTGATACACCAAGCGCCACGGCTACTCAAATACCATCCCCAACTCCTTCACCAACAGAAGATATACTCCCATCAGCCACTCCAACAATCCAGGATTCAGCGACGCCTACGCAGCCTATCTGCACAAACATTGCTGAATTTGAAAAACATCTCTCACTTTCCGATGGCAGTATATTAAAATCAAATAATCTGTATGCGAAGGTATGGCTTGTAAAGAATATCGGTACATGCACCTGGACTACTGATTACAAGCTTGTATTCATCAATGGGGATAAAAACCTAAATCAAACAGACATTTCACTTCCAGAAGAAGTTTCACCTGGAGATACTGTGGAGCTTAAGATCAATTTTGCAACACCAGAAGAAGGTAATACATATATCGCTAATTGGATGTTGGCAAGTGAAACCGGTATAGTATTTGGTGTTGGCCCGTTTGCAGATCAACCACTAGTATTGAATTTCGTTATTAAACCAAAATCAGGTTTGCCGTCCTCATGTTGACCGAAAACACCTTAAGATCCGTTGGATCTAAAACAAGAAATTGAATTGTTACAAAAAAAATTCCGGAGAATTACTCGGAATTCTTTTTTTCCCCCTACATCAACCTATTAGAGAGTGCATTTGTCTGGTGTTGCTATTTATCGTGAGTATAAAAATTGGTAGAATTGTTATAATTGATCAATACAATAGTGCCTATGCGCAATCGCTTTGGTTTTAAATAAGGGATCAGGGTCAGTTGGATAATATATGTCAGTAAATAGACTTCTAAGTTCGTGGAGAGCTCAACCAAAAGTTTCACTAAATATTGAAGAATGGCGAATTATTCCCTCACGCCCTGCTACGACTTCTCCTTTTCCCTCAGAACTGCATCCTCAACTTAAATATGGTCTTCATCGCTTTGGAATTGAATCGCTTTACAGTCACCAAGCACAAGCCTGGCATCACATCCATGCTGGAAAAAACATTGTGATTGTTACCGGCACTGCCAGCGGGAAATCACTATGCTACAATCTTCCAATTCTTGATCGTATCCTGCGAGATGAAAATGCTCGCGCACTCTATCTTTTCCCAACTAAAGCGCTGGCACAAGACCAAGCAGCCTATCTACACAGCCTAATTGAAACTTCTTGTCTGGAAGCTTCCCCTGATAATCACACTCAAAAGATCCAATCTAGACAAATTACAACTTCGGATCTAGCGATATACGACGGTGATACTCCATCAGGTATTCGCCCATCTATACGAGCGAAGGCACGCCTGCTTCTCAGCAACCCTGATATGCTCCATATCGGGATACTTCCTCATCATACATCTTGGGCGCAATTCTTCAGTCATTTGCAGTTTATTGTTATTGATGAGATGCATATCTACCGCGGCGTTTTTGGTTCCCATTTCGCCAATGTTCTTCGACGCCTGAAGCGCATCGCGAAATATTACGCTTCTTACCCTCAGTTTATTTTGACTTCTGCAACCATCGCCAATCCTTCAGAGCTAGCCTCAAAATTGTGCGAGGAAGATTGTGAAATTATCGATGAAGATGGCTCGGCTCGAGGGCAGCAAACATTTCTAATATACAATCCTCCTGTTGTGAATAAGGATCTTGGTCTTCGGCGCAGCGCACTCCATGAGAGCATTCGTCTGGTGGATGATTTACTGACTTACAATGTGCAAACTATCATATTTGGTCGCTCACGCCGCACGGTAGAGCTTATATTGACATACCTGCAGCAGAAGGTAAAAACATCAAATCTAGATCAATACGCAATTAATTTACGTCCAGATCAGATACGGGCTTATCGCAGCGGGTATCTCCCTCTAGAACGTCGTGAGATAGAAAATGGTTTACGGGAAGGAAGGATAAGAACGGTTGTCGCCACCAACGCTCTTGAACTGGGTATCGATATTGGAAGGATGGGCGCCTCTATTATGGTTGGATACCCAGGCACGATAGCATCTATCATGCAGCAAGCCGGACGAGCAGGGCGCGGGGAAGAATCGTCTTTAGCTGTACTGATCACTACTGCTGCCCCATTAGACCAATTCCTGGCAGCCCATCCTGATTATTTATTCAAAGGATCACCTG
>CBFDCK010000005.1:0-62517 GCA_965603285.1 uncultured bacterium | reverse complement strand
ATGATCTTTGAAAGCAACCTTTAAATGCAATTCGGAGTAAACCGGTAGGTCTATGTCAAGCATTTGAGCTACTTCTCTGATATTTGGTCCAGCGGCATTGATAAATACTTTTGTCCAAATCCTCGTTCCGTCCTCCAGCCGGACGGATGCTATGCGTCCATGTTCAATATTGATGTCCGTAACACGGTTCTGGAGGAATTTTACGCCATTCGATTTTGCGCTTTCGAGCAAGTACATCCCCAACTGCTGGGCGCTCAACCAGCCTGCCCGGCGGACATGAAGCACAGCAGTAACGTCTTCTGTTAGATAGGGGAAATGCTTATGAATCAGATCGGGTACAGTGATCAGATCGGCGCCTATTGGCTGGTCCCTATAGCCGTGAGGTTGAGCGGGTTGATAAAAATGATCTATAGATCTTCCCGTGTGAATTCGAAGAGGTCCCGCCCCGAGTTGAGATATGGCGTGAGATTCGTTAATTAGATCGTCAACTTTCGATGGGTCAGCGGTTGAATACAAATATCCTCGACGGTTCAAGTTAAATACGTTGTTGCTTTTACTAGCAAATCCTTCGATGATGTCGAGGCTGCGGTTCATCAACGCGACCATCGACCCAACTGGTCCTGGCCACCAGTTTCGATAGCATTCAGTCGAGTGATCGCTGGTCAAACTGAGGGGTGAGTTTTGGTCGACCAGCAGGATATCCCGAACACCATGCTTTTGCGCCAGATGGTATGCGCTACTCACACCGGCGATACCCGCACCGCAAATAAGGACATCCACGGTTAGATCCATAGCATAACCCCCTCCCTATTCGCTGTCGCTAATTTCGACATAAATCCGTTTGTTTATTCGGCCTTTGCTTTTGTAATTTACAATTCGAATTTTACCCACTTCTGATGTATTATTAACGTGCGTCCCTCCGTCAGCCTGCAGGTCGAGACCTTCAATTTCCACTACACGGACTTCCTCAATTCCTTGAGGGAGTAGGTTGATTTTTGTGCGAATCAGGTCCTGAATCTGGAAAGCTTCTGCACGTGGTAGGATTTCCACTCGCACAGTACGGGCGTTTGCTACCTCTTGATCGACTGCTTGTTCGATATCTTCCACCAACTCTTTGCGCATCGTTTCGAACTCAAAATCCATGCGTCCTTTGAGGAGCTGCATATCGCCACCGGTCACCGAGGCTCCATAATCCCGGAAGATGACACCGCACAGGATGTGCATTGCTGTGTGTGTGCGCATCAATTGGTAACGATACTCCCAATCAATCTGTCCATGTGCGGCAGCACCAACGGTTGGTAAATTGTTTTCACTGGCAATAAAATGAAAGACGTCTCCGGACACCTTTTTCGCCCGCTTAACCGGATAGACAATATTTTCAACTGATAAAGTGCCGCTGTCAGCGGGTTGCCCACCACCACCGGGATAGAAAGCGGTCTGATCAAGAGTAATAGCCCTGTTTTCTTCATCTACTGCAGTAACAGATGCGTCGAATGATCTTAAATAGCTGTCGGTCTGGTAAAGTAAAATCGTCATTTCGCTTCCTCAAGATAATGTATTTCGAGTTTGAATCTGCTCTATAATGAATAAATCAAGATGCTGTATGATATGAACGACATTACAAAAAAACAAATTTCGGATTTTTATTGTACCAGCTTGACCTTGAGAATTGACATTTTGTCATCAGTCAGGCAGAATCCTAATAACAAGATAAGATATATGTCAGACTAATGAACTGCACCCCGAGCGAAGGAAAAAATTGGAATCAAATTGAAGTGAAATTATTTGCAATTCATTACCTTTAGTTGGAGAATTAATATGCATGATCTAGTCTTTTTTTATCCCGAGGGACATGAAGCCCATTTTGAACCTGGGCATCCTGAAAGACCGGAACGCATCGAAGTAATTCGTGAGTCGCTTCAGGAGGCAGGTTGGTGGGACGAATATCCTCATCTCGAACCGCTCTATCTCTCCACTGAATTTTTATATTCGATACACAATGCTGAATACTTGGCAACGCTTGAAGCTGCGTGTCGACAGGGAGCTCACTTGGATGCAGATACTTACACCACTCCGGCTTCTTGGAGGTTAGCTCACAATGCTGCTGGAGGAGCGGTGGCTGTGGCTGTGTCAGTATGGGAAGGGAAGAGCAAAAAGGGATTGGCACTCACGCGTCCACCAGGTCACCACGCAACATCTAATCGTGGAATGGGTTTCTGCTTATTAAATAATATCGCCATCGCGGCTGAATATTTGATCATAGGGGGAGTAGATAATGGAACCCATGCCCGACGTCTTGCGATTGTGGATATTGACCTGCACCATGGAAACGGGACCCAGGATATATTTTGGAATAGGGGGGATGTACTCTATGTATCGACCCACCAGTCGCCATTTTATCCAGGAACGGGACAATCAGGAGAAACCGGAACTGGTCTTGGAGAGGGAGTAACTGCGAATTTCCCCCTGCCACCTGGAACAGGGGACGTGGGTTTTCGGGCTTTTATGGATGAATTGATCCTCCCTATACTGGATCGGTTTTCACCACAGATGCTGCTGATAAGCATCGGTTTTGATCCGCATTGGCGAGATCCTTTAGGTCATTTGATGCTTACCGCGCAGGGGTTTGGCAGTCTTATAAGGAGTTTAGTAAAATTTGCTGACCGAAATTGTGAAGGACGGATTGCGCTGTTCCTGGAAGGGGGGTACGATCTGGATGCGGGCGCGGCCTGCCTGCAAGCTGCGGTTGCGGCGCTGTTGGATGTGGAATGGCAGGATTATCTGGGACCTTCTCCTCGTCCGGAGGGTAAATCATGGGCTCCTGTCCTTCGGGAAGCGCACAACATTTGGGGAATCTGAAATTACATCAGGTAAAAACCTGATATTCTTATATGTCTTTGAGAGTCATTAAGAGATAAACCAATTTAAAGCTCAATCAAGTGTCTTCTAACTTTATGATCTGGTACTTATTAATACTTATAATCGTTGCAACCGGTTTTCTGACGATTTTTGGATTTGTGGGGCGGACATGGTGGATTCTTGATATATTCAACCACTTTCGAGTGCAGTATGCGATCATGCAGGCGGCTTGTGGATTAATCCTACTTGTGGGAGATCAAATCCTAGCTGCCAGATTGGCATTTTCTTTTATGCTATTAAATATAGCTGTTATTGCTCCCTTATATTTACCCTCATCCCGAAACGATTCAATTAAAAAAGTTTACCGGCTGCTGCTGGCAAATGTGCTGCAGTCCAATAACTCGTATGGTTTAATCGAGGCATTAATCAAGAAGGAATCTCCGGATTTCATCGTCTTAGTTGAACCGAATCTGAATTGGTTAGATCAGCTAGAAGATGCACTGATAGATTATCCATATTGTTGCAGCCGGACCAGGGAAGATAGCTATGGGATTGCCCTATTCAGCCGTGTGCAACTGGATCATTGCGACATTCGAATATTTGGAGATGCTGGTGTTCCATCGGTAGTCGCTAAAGCCACATTGTCGGGAGGATCTATTACGTTTATTGGAACCCACCCGCCTCCACCTAAAGGGGCTGTTAATAGTAGACTCCGCAATCAGCAGTTGGTTGAAATGGCGAAGTTTATCCGATCGCTGCCCAGCGCTGCCATCATGTGCGGAGATTTGAATATGTCGCCGTGGTCAGTTTATTTCCGTTCTTTCTTAAACGAGAGTGGACTACTCGACAGCGGCAAGAGTTTTGGAGTACAGCCCACCTGGCCAGTTGGATGGGCGATAATGCGAGTTCCGATTGATCACTGCTTTGTTTCAGAGGGAATTCGGGTTCTTCACCGAAAGATTGGTCCCAAAATTGGTTCCGATCATTTTCCATTGCTGGTTGATTTTGCGATTTGCGAAAGTTGAATAATCCGGATTTTTGTAGACAGGTAGAATAATAACGTTATTAGAAAATCAACCGTTTTCAAGCGCTGCATTAGATTGAAGTAGTAATTTAACTTCATTTATGAATAAGCAAAGCTGAACAGGCAAAAATATCGAGGTTCAGTGAAGACTTCTTGGGACGATGGCAATAAGCGATCAGCCCGCTAGTACATTTACAAAGAAATTGATTGGACTGCGATGGCGAGTGTGCTCGATTTGAGAAATATTCTTGAGTTGATCGATCATGCTTTCAATAACTGCACGCTTGCGCAAAAGGATTTTATTGCTCATCATCATCAAACGGTTCTTCATATTCTTGCGTATTCTTGCGTAACTTAGTGATCAACAAGAGCTTGCGATCTTGACAATGTTGTTCAGCCAACGATTGAGAGATGTATCCCCGGTCGCCAAGAACTTGCCATGCAGTCGTTGTGTAAGTTTGAGGACAGGATTGTGATCATCGACATTGCCAGACGTGAACTGCACATCCAGTAATTCGCTCTTATGATTGACTACCTGGTGCAGCTTGAAGCCATAAAATCAGCCCATCGAGGTTCATTCTCTCTCAGTCAGGTCAGTAAAGACCTTGTAATGCTTGATGCGCCGGTTGTGGTAGATAGCCAGAGGAGCAAAATCCACAAAGGATACACCTGTGCATTCACCAAAGCAACTACGCAAATAGGCGCATAGCGGTCCAAAAGCTCTCGGCATCAAGGCAACAAAAGCGAGGATAGCTGACCAGATCGGGAAAATCTGCTTTCAGATACTTTTGTACATGTCTGGTGTAGAAAGCCTTGAATGTGCGGTAGTTTGACTGATGAAATAAGAGCATGATCGCCATTATTTCGCTGATCGATAATTGGGTTTTTCGCAACCGCTTTCTTGAGTGGTCTTCGAGTTGCTTTTGTTTCCAAATGGGTAGAAAGAACCTGCAAAAATCATCGACATCACAGAACAATTCAGCTAGACTCATCAGGGGTTCCTTTTGGAATGTTTTGGCACCAAAAGCATACTCCATTTTGGAATCCCCTCTTATCTATAATTCAAGTTAGTTAGGAGGCAAAATGATTGTGCGTATGTGGCATGGACGCGTGTCAACAAGCAAGGCACAGGCATATCGAGCGTTTCTGAACGAACGAGCTATTCCCGATTATCGATCGGTTGAGGGCAATATCAGCGTATTAATTCTGGAGCGCAAAGAAGGTGAGGTTACTCATTTCATAACGATGACGTATTGGGAGAGTCTGGATGTGATAAAGGGTTTTTCGGGTGATGATGCCGGGTTGGCAAAATACTACCCTGAAGATAAAGACTTTTTGCTCGAATTTGAACCTCGGGTTGTACATTATGAAGTTGTAGGACAATCTTAGAGTGTCTGTGACTCTGCTCACTTTGGATTAATCGACATCAAAGTACAATTCAGTTAGACTCATCGAGGGATTCCTTTTGGAAGGTTTTTTTGTTTTGGTATCAATAGCATACTCCATTTTGGAACTCCCTCTTATCCATAATTCGCGATAATATAATGTTATTTGGCTGAAAATTAATTGGAGTTCGTAGAGACTGCAGAGGAATTCAATTCAATGTGTAGGAGACAAAATTTGATATGGGAACTATCACTGTAAGATGGATTGAGCAACATTTGATGATGGCTAGCGACTCGAATGGGCATTCAATTGTAGTTGGGCGCTCACCTGAACCCCAATTTGAATGGGAAGGAGTTAAACCTTCAGATTTGCTGCTAATGGCTGTAGCATCATGCTCGGCATATGATGTGGTTGAGATATTGACCAAGCAGCGTGAACCGTTGCTGGACTTGAAAGTAACCTGTGCGGGTGACCAAGATTCAGCCCCTCCATATATTTTTACCAGTATACACGTACACTACATTGCCCGTGGGGATATCAATCCTGATAAATTGGAAAAAGCGATCTATTTATCTGAAGATAAATATTGTTCTGTAATTGCCACCTTGCGACCGGGTGTGACCATCACAAGCGATTATGAGATCTTAGATCTTAAGGGAGTAGAGCAGTGGAATCGAAATCAATAAAAATCTCCACTCAAGAATATAGGGCTCGATGTGAAGTGCTGCTCGAGCATTTGAAGTTTTCTGGACTTACGGGTGCAGTTCTATTTGACAACTTCTATATCCTGTATTACGCGGGATTCGCATTCATACCGACGGAACGACCGGTCGCTTTTGTGATGAACACCAAAGGTGACAAGGCACTATTTGTCCCGAGGTTGGAAGTCGAGCATGCTCAAGCAAATGCGGTGGTAGATCGAGTAGACCAGTATGTGGAATATCCATTTGAACCGCATCCTCTCAATAAGCTGCGGGATATCTTAGCGGATATGGGCGTTGGTAAACAATATGCGGCAGACCGGGATGGTTATCTGTGGATTCTTGGATATAAAGGCCCGAGTCTCAGCGAACTAATGGGTGAAAAACCGCTGCAAATTGCGGCTTTCGTTGAAGAGCAAATGGAAATCAAGAGCCAGTCTGAGGTAAATTTGATTAAGGAAAGTGTTAAGTGGGGAAATCTGGCTCATACTTTACTGCAGCGCTACACACATCCTGGGTTGACGGAGACCGAAGTTAGCTTACGGGCCAGCATGGAGGCGACGCTGTGCATGCTGGATACGATTGGACCGATTTACAGAGCTCAGAGCCCGTTTTCTGATGGAGTCAGTGTTGGATACCGGGGGCAAATTGGCCGCAACGCGGCGATTCCGCATGCGTTAGCAAGCAATATCATCTTCCAGGAGGGGGATGTGTTGGTGACCGGAGCTTCTGCGCCGGTGTGGGGGTACAACTCCGAACTGGAGCGTACAATGATCATTGGTCCAGCGAGTAATGAACAAAAAAGGACATTTGACCATATGTTGGTTTTGCAGGAAACGGCGTTCCAGGCTATAAAACCGGGTGCCAGATGCGCTGATGTTGATCGGGCAGTGCGCGCTTATTATGAAGAACATGATTTAATGCCGTATTGGAAGCATCATGTCGGGCACGCAATCGGACTTCGTTACCATGAAGGACCGTTCTTGGACCTGGGTGACCAAACCGAAATCAGCCCAGGCATGGTGTTTACGGTTGAACCGGGTTTATATGTACCTGGGGCAGGTGGCTTCCGACACTCGGATACAGTGTTAGTAACGGAGGGTGGGATCGAAATGATGACTTATTACCCGCGCGATCTTGAGAGCTTGACGATCCGGCTTTAGTGCTTTCCAGATTGAAGGGAGGGGACCATGATGAACAAGATGTTATCCTCAAGGTTTGAGGGGGCTTTGATCATGGCGACACGTTTACACACAAACCAGGTTAGAAAAGGTGCCAGGATTCCCTATGTCGCCCATCTGCTGGCGGTTACTGCGCTTGTTTTGGAGGACGGTGGTGATGAAGACCAGGCGATCGCGGCGCTGCTGCATGATGCGGTAGAAGATCAAGGTGGTATAGAGATACTAGATGAAATCGGGAGACGCTTTGGAGAACGTGTGGCACGAATTGTGGAAGGCTGCAGCGATTCTTTTGAATCTCCCAAACCACCATGGAGAGAACGCAAGTTGAATTATTTGCGACACCTGCGCGAAGCAGATATCGATGTACTGCGTGTATCGTTGGCAGATAAACTGCATAACGCATGTTCGATACTACGCGGACTGCAGCAGCACGGTGACGTGATATGGGAGAAGTTTAAAGGTGGGAAAGATGGAACGCTTTGGTATTACCGCTCATTGGTGGCTATTTTCCACGAGAACGATTTTTCTCCAATGGTGGGTGAATTGCAGCGTGTATTTAACGAAATCGAAGGTTTGACCAAAAGAAGTGAGCAGGCGGCAGAACGCTGATTGGATATTCTATTGGTTACATTGAGCCTGGGGATTTGGTGGTTAAACTTGGAGAGGTGTGTCATTATTGCTTTTAAATGTGCCCCATAACATAAAGCTCGTGTTATAATAGCAAATCAATCTGGAAGGGACATCAAAACTGGATCATGAACGACGAAAATAGCCTGCCCCAAGAAGTTATAACGACAGACCAACCAGCACCAGCTCAAGATATTGGGATGGATGTTCACCCCAGTGAGCAGAAGGAATTAACCGCTGAACAAAAGAAACTGCTGGTCATTGCCATTATAGTTGTGCTGTTAATAGTTGTATTGATTGGCGTGAGTATCTACTATTTGTTGCAGCCCAGTACAGATACTGAGCGGATCAGAAATATTTTTGTAATATTTATGGCACTCGCATCACTGCTAGTAGGCTTGACTTTTGTGATTTTGATGGTGCAGTTGGCGAGGTTTATCAACTTATTGAATAATGAAGTTCAACCAATACTCCAATCGACCGATGAAACAGTCAGTAATTTACGAGGTACAACTGAATTCTTGAGCGACTACCTGGTTGAACCTGTTATCAAGATGAACGAGTACATTTCAGGTATTCTTCAATTGTTCCAAACGATAGGTCTAGCAAGAAAAACCCCGAAATCTACAACAAACAAAGGAGAGCAAGAAAATGTCTAATGATAATGGAAATTTTGGTTCGTTCTTTGCCGGCTTGGTTCTTGGCGGTCTGATCGGTGCAGGAGTAGCGCTGTTGTACGCGCCTCAATCAGGTGAAGAAACCCGTATTTTGATCAAGGACAAAAGCATCGAATTGAAGGATACGACCGTTGAAAAGGCGGATCAAGCCCGTATTCAAGCAAAGCAGAAAGCAGCAGAATGGCAGGAGAAGGGTAAGGCTGTTTATGTAGAAGAAAAAGCTAAATACACAAAGAAAGCCGGAAAAGGTGAAGATGTAGAGATAGTAGAAGAAGTAGTCGAAGTAGAAGAAGAACCTGGTGAAGCTGAGGCGTAATCTTTCTACTGTTGAACGTTCATTCAGTATGATCATAAGACCGGTATAGAAGTAGCGTTATTGTCTGCTTCTTAGACCGCATTATAATATTATCAACCGTAAGAGACCCGGTTTCGAGCTTGTTTTAATCACTGGTTGATATAACCGGTGAAACTGGGTTTCACTGTTTAATTTGGATTGTATAATTCGCTAATTACATCCACCGAGGCATCACAGACGTCGCCTGCCAATACTGAGGCAGTGTTTCCGATGGTCTCAGCCGCAAGCAGCCCCGCCTGGGCATGAATCCATGCACCTGCAACAGCCGCGTGAAAACCATCCACTGCTTGTGCTCTCAGACCAGCGATCAATCCTGATAGAATATCGCCGGTCCCTGCGCGCGCTAACGCCGGAGTGGCAACAGGAATGACCGCTGCTTGACTATCTGGTGCTGATATCACCGTAAAAGCACCCTTCAATACCAGAATGTGTCCCCACTTACGGCTGAAATAACGGGCAATCTCCAGCCTATCGGTCTGGATTTCTTGGGTTGATAATCCTGTCAGCACGGACATCTCGCCAGGGTGGGGGGTAAGAACAGTTCGTTCAGGCAGATAACTCCACCAACTTGGAATTTTTGCTAATAGTTTTAATCCATCCGCGTCAATTACCAGCGGTGGTAATTTTACCTGGTAATCACTCGAAGTGCTAGCATTCGTCTTCTTTGCACCAAGCTTGCTGTTTAATCCAAAATTAACATCTAATAACCGGGATAGGAATTCGCCGGTCGTAACTTCAAGACCAAATCCCGGTCCAACCAGGAGTGCTGTGGCGCGCTCTAGGTTGGATTGCACGATGTCTGAGGCTTCAGAAGCGATAACACCGCCTTCGTGGGGCAAAGATAGCCATGTCGCTTCAGGAAATTGTCCGGCAAGAGGGGCATGAAGTGGGGCTGGGATAGCTAGTGTGACCAATCCAGCTCCGGAGCGGAATGCAGCCTGACCGGCTAATAAAGCTGCGCCAGTGTAGTTTATTGAACCAGCAACTACCAATAAAGTGCCAAAAGAGCCCTTGTGAGCGTCGAGTGGACGGGGAGGCATATACTGTTGGACCAATTCAAATTCTGGAACAGTACAATTCACCGCTTTCCAGGTCTCTAATCCTTCACCTTCATCAGGCAGTCCGATAGCAATGACCCGCAGGTCCCCCAACAAATTAAATGCTGGGAACTTCAGTAAACCACTTTTTATAGCCGCCATTGTAACGGTTAGGTTGGCTGGAATGCATTCAGGTGCAGTTTCACCACTGTCGCAATCTATACCAGAAGGACAATCGACAGCTACAACTATGGGTGGTTTCGGCGCATTTTGAATTTCTATGCGAATAAAATCAAGGATCTCGGCCAGGTTTGGTTTTAAAGGCAAGCGAATTCCAGTGCCCAATACGCCATCCAATAGGATTGCGTGATCTTGCATGATCTTTGTCAATCCAGAATGATTGTTATCCTCTTCAATCTTGTGAATAACACCTCCTGAACGAATCAACCGCTGAATAAGAACGTCATCCGCTGGTCTGGTACGGACGATATATGCAGATGCTGGCCAGCCTTTCTCAGCCAGGTAAGATAAAGCGACTAAAGTATCCCCTCCGTTGTTGCCAGAACCTACTAAACCCAGGATGCCTCCATCCTTTATGTCGTTGTACTCTTCTAATATAATCTCTGCTAACCCGCATCCAGCGTTTTCCATCATGGTCTCGTAGGTCAATCCATGCGCATTGGCTTCTTGTTCAATGGAAATCATTTCTGCAACTGTGACCAGTTTCATTTCTACCTCCATACTGAACTCACATTTCAATTGGAACACAAGGTTACTCCAATTACTAAAGAGAAGTTTACCGCGTTTTTGAGGATAGAAGATAATCTAAATATAGCCGTGGGATTTGTTATGATCGGGTGTAGTATTTCCCATTCGTGGAGAGGGGAGATTGCTTAGGTTGGCATCCAAAGAGCGGATGCTTATCCAAAGAACTGATGCTTAACACCTCTCAATGACAACTGCCTGTGAAACGGTGGGGATTCTGTATAGATCGAGGAGGGGAGTCTGGTTGTCTATATCGAATCATTGGCACGCAATATGCAATGGTTTGAATGATTGAAATTACTTTGGTCAATATGGAGTGCGTGAATGTCTTCCTATAGAGTTCTCTCACTAGATGGTGGTGGTATTCGCGGGCTGATAACAGCCATACTGCTTGAAAGGCTGGAGGAGGCTCATCCGGGATTTTTGTCTTATATAGATCTATTCGCAGGCACATCAACGGGGGGGCTGTTGGCTTTAGGGTTGGCTTCCGGGATGACACCGAAAGAAATTCGGAGTTTATACGAGGAGATGGGGAAGCGAGTATTTACCAATTCCTTCCTGGATGATGTTTTGGATATGGGTAATCTGATCGGTGCAGAATATTCTATCGGTCCATTGAAACGGGCATTAGAGAATCGCTTTGGTGACAAGCGACTGGGTGATTTGCCAAAGAAAGTGCTTGTATCGTCTTTCGACCTAGACAACTGCCCCCAAGATAAGAATCGATTACGCACGTGGAAGGCAAAATTCTTTCATAATTACCCGGGGTTAGGTTCGGATGGCGATCAGAAAGTTGTGGACGTGGCTCTGCGGACCAGCAACGCGCCTACGTATTTCCCGATCTACCAGGGATACGTTGATGGCGGTGTAGTGGCAAGTAATCCAAGTGTGTGTGCAATGGCGCAGGCTCTTCATCCACTTACTGGGGGACAGGATTTAACAGACATCGTATTGTTATCCCTGGGTACCGGTCACAACCCGAGGTTTCTCCCTCAACAGCAGGGTGATTGGGGCTTGTTACACTGGGCGCCCCATATGGTCGATCTTGCTCTTGAAGGGAGCGCAGGTCTGGCCGATTACCAATGTAGACAGATTTTGGATCACCGATATTATCGGATCAATCCTGTGCTGCCGTATCCTATCGGGATGGATGAAGTGGATAAAATTCCGCAGATGATCGAGATAGCAATCCAGGTTGATCTAAACGGCGCAATTCAATGGATTAAAAAACATTACTTATCATGATCCATTGGGGGAGAGACTCTACCAATTTCCCTAAAATTTTACCGGTATTTTCTTCGAACACTTTAGCGTTTCCGTAAGCTTCACCTCCGTTTTCCCCCACCAGATCACTGACACCGCGTAAGATCAATAAACGGGTCTTATTGAGGGCTGCAGTATGTGCGATAGCGCCAGATTCCCAATCCCCGGCAACGGCTCTGTATTTCGATTTCAGATTCTTTATATCCTCAGCTGCTAAGTCTTTATCTCCCGAGACTATGAGTGTGCGATAGACTTCTAAAGGATAGTCGCCCTCCAACCATGAAAGGTCAATTTCAGTGGTGTAATGACCTATATGGTCATCGTAGTCGTACATCTGCTCGATAATGTCGTAGACTACGGTTTCCTCCGCCAATATTATTGTGCCTCTTTCAATTTCTCCCTCGAAACCCCCACAGGTTCCTAAGTTAATAAGTAAATCTGGAGAATATTTATCAATTACATATTGAGTCGAAGCTGCGGCTGAAATTTTCCCCCAACCCCCGTGAAAGAACACAAGTGGGATCGAAGACGGACCTGGATGATCGCCAAAATCAATATTCGTATATGTAAGGAAACACTCACCAAATGGAGAGGTTTCAATTTCAACATCCGGAAATAGTTTTCGGATTGTACGCCACTCGATATTGGCAGATATTAGAATAACAACTTTTGGTTCTGTGGAGTTATTCGATTTCTTCATCAAACATCTGAAGGAACCAATGTTGGAGTAAATCACTTGTGGGTTTGCCATGGATGGAGACCGAATTATCCTGCATGGCAGCGGGAGTATAGAAGCCGCGGGATACAAACCCGGATAACCATTCGTGTTCATTTACGGCATTTAGGATTACATTGTATAGATCAAATTGTGATTTGAGATCTGGATCGGATGGGTATGATACTGCCAGAACAATGGGTTTCTCAGTCTCTAATTGGATAGGTTCAACTTTGGTTTCCAACCAACTCGTAACTTCTTCAGCGATCAACTGACCTTCGTTTTGATCTTCAATTGCAATGCTTTCAGAAGGAGACCATATCACATAGATTTGATCAACAGTATCCATAAATGGCGGTAGATTATCAACTTCAGTATAGGGCAATGCCCATAAAAGCAGTCCGTCAAAACGTTCTCTTACATCAGCAATTAAATCACGCCAGCGCGCGTCTGCATCTGATGGGACACCTGATGATGTTCCATCCGGAAGGGTTCCACCGGGTAATGCTGGAGCAACCCATTCCCCACCCAGGATGAGGGCTTGAGCGTCGGATTGATCTGCTAAATCCGCATGGTGCAGGATAAACTTGCTGTATTGATCGAACCAGATCAACCACCAACTGTAATCTTTGGGAGCACTCTGCCACCACTCATTAACCGGAATATTGAAACGAGTTGTGGGATAGAGGGCAATGTTCATACCTTGTTCAGTGCCAATTGCCACGGCATCCATATTGTCAAACCATAGAGCATCGATACCTGGAATGGGTTCGAGGACAGGTGGTTCATTTCCCGGAAGATTGCGCCCATAGGTCCACGTGGGAGAGAGGATCAGCCAATTACTACCGTAATCACTGATCTCTTCAAATGCGTCAGGTAGCCTGACCATCCAGGATGGGTGATACTGGGGAATTGTTTCAACTCCTGCCCAAAAATTTTCATCACGGACATTTATTGTAGTCGTAGGAATTTCGGGAGCTTGAATATTAGTCCCCAAATCAACCCAGGCAGATACCTGGTCGGTTATGGTTTGGGGTTCCTGGCTGATTTCCAAAGCGCGACCTTCGCCGTATAGACCGGGTGTGGCGATATCATCAGCTTTGCCGCATTGTCCATTGCGACAGTAGCGATAACTGAATTCTCCTGGCAAATTTAAAGGGCTGTAAAGGACATATGCCCAGCGGTTCTCACCAAGATACCACATTGGTATAGATTCGGTCCATCCGAATAATGGTTTGAACTGAATGGAAACAAAGTCACCTGATGGCGTTTCGGTTGGTACGTTTAGATCGAAGACAAGTGTTGAGGACACCCCTGAAGACCAGGTTTCAATTTCGTCTTCTATCTTTACATCCTTTTCAGGAACGATCAACTGGCGTAAGCGATAATCGCCAGCCATGTTATGCTCGGCATTCCAGAAGCCATCACCGAGTGTGTATTTGTAACGTAAGTCTGCACCAACCGGTAAGCTTAATGTCAATTCGTAACGTCCATCAGGAAGTGGGTTGAGGGTAGGCATTTTGGTTGCTAATGTGCTTATGCCTCCGCTTAAATTAGCAAATGTATTGCCTACCTGGTGAATATTCCCTGCAAGACGGACTGGGATCACCGGTGGAGTGTCCGGTGGAACGTTGACGATAAACGAAACGTCAACAAAATCTGTCGCTGACATATTGATAGGAGTTGGAGTGGTGGAATCGGCGGCGATTCTGGCACCTTGTTGAAAGGTTTTGTACGAGCCGTCTAATGCATAACCAATAAGATTATGAATGCCTGCAGGCAGACCTTCAATGACAAAAGAACCATTCGAATCGGATATGGTTTGAGCACCACCAGCTTCAATTATTAAATTTGGGATCCCCTGACCTGTATCAGCATCAATCGCTTCACCCATGATCCTTCCGGTTGGTCCGCTGTAAAGCGTGTCGGTCCATTGGCTTACGATGTCTTCTACAATAGTTGGACCATTTACCTGGTAAAGCCGATATCGAACAGGACTACTATCGGTGAAATGTTCAGCGACCTGAGCTGAACCCGCCTGGCGCTCGTAGCGATACTTAATTACTGAACCAATCTTAAACGGCAGGTTGATAGAATAAATTTGCTCTAAGGAGTCTGTTCCTTCGGATTGGGCTTCTTTTGCTTCCATCGGATAATACTCAGGGTTAAGTGCCAAACCAGTGACTTCATCTAGGACGCTTAAAAAGATTGTTTCTCCCGCAGGTGTATTCTCTGGAAGTTGAACTTGGAAGGTAATATCAGTTTCCTGCAGTGAGGGCTCAGGTGTGAAAGTCGGAAGTATCCCAGAATTAATTACTGTGATGTTTTGAACTAGTGAGGTCAAGGATGTGATTTCAGGGATTTCTGAAATCTCAGATATTTCCAAGTCGCAGGCTGTTAAGCTGACAGCCATTAATAGCATGCTCAATAAGATATTTTTTAAAGGTGAGTTGGGTATCATATGGTGGACCCCGATTGAATTATTAGGAAGATGATCACTAAAGTTTGTTTCTTCGGATGAAGATCTGAATATTGAAATAAGCTCCTTGGAAGGTGCAAGAAATGTTCCTGTGTAAAGTTTTAAAGAATGATATTGCAACCTATTGAACGTATTGCGCATAGGTGTTTAATATCAGTAATCAATCCCGCAATCATGTAACGTATTGCGGGATTAATATACAGATAAAAGGACCTTATCCCCCTTTAAAATTACTACTGTCCCCCCTTGAGTTGGATGATTGAGAGTATTAGCTCATTTTAGGGACAAAGTAAACGTCAGTCGGTTTCAGCTGACTGTTGCGCAGGAACTTAGGCATCACCGGCATGCCAATCCAATCCAAAGATGCATCATCCGGATTTAATCCCATCAACCGGGTAAGGAGAAGAGTATTTACATCCTCGAATTCAACCAGTGCCAAGACGAAAGGAGTTTCTGGCAAAAATTCCTCAGACCCGAAATGGCAGACTGTAAAAGCGTGAACTTGAGCCAGGCGGTTAGTAATGTCTATCCATTCTGTCTCAGCCCCTGAATATAAATCGTGTCCGCGCGGAGTTGCGTATGTGTAACTGCTTTCAGGTTCACGATTGGCGAGCAGTTTCTTGTTACTCAGGGCAGCAAACCAGGGGCTATCCTGACCGTAGGAGTGTAAATATGTAATCTTGTAATCCTGTTCAATCTGGAGAGGGGCTAATCGCTTGAGAAATGCCAATGATTCTGGATCGGTATCGACCGGAAAGGGAATGCCATGGACAATATATCCGCCTAAGGTTTCTGCACGTTTGGAAGGTAATTTAGACATGGGAACCTCTAATTAATCTGTTGATTTTATTGATTTGTTAGTTTCTCTTCATCCTTCTCCCATTGGGAGAGGGGTGGAATTTGCAGAGATATTCAATAGCTAATCCTGTTTTTCTAAGATGGAGACCGTAACATAAGTACCGGTGCCAGCGTGGCTGTGTATTGAACCTCGGCGAGCGTTATTAACCTGCAAAGTATTATCTCCGAAATGCTGTTCGATGGTCCCCTGGAGCTGCCAGATAGCGAAAACAGCCTGCATTAAACCAGTAGCGCCTACGGGATGACCACATGCAATTAAACCACCGGAGGGATTGACGGGGCATTGCGGTTCTGCCGTTAGTTCGAGACCATAATCAATATCTGGCATATATGCTTTCCCAGATTCAGCAAATGGACCACCCTCGCCGTAGCGACATAGTCCTAGATCTTCGTAGGTTTGAATTTCACTTGATGTATAAGCGTCGTGTAATTCGATAAAATCTAATTCATCCAGTGGATCGAAAATTCCTGCCATCTTGTAGGCCATATTTCCAGCGGTGCGACCTGCCCGGAATGAATGTACACCGGGGTAGCGCGTACCGTGATCCCATAAGCGCCTGTAATATGCACGCGTTTCATCTGAATTTCGCTCTTGTTCTGTGGCGTAATTTTTGATGAAGAAATCATAATCGACATGTGGTCGATCTGACATCCGCATTGCATCCGTACCGCGGCCAATTCCCGTTACTTCAACCAATGGACGGGGGATGGTTGCTCCTGCACCTTCCAGTTTTCGCAATCCGTCTTCGGAAACCAGGATTGATGCTGCGGCACCATCCGACATGACGCATATATCAAGACGAGTAAGCGGCCAAGCAACCATCACCGAATTTCTGACATCCTGGATCGTATAGCGGTTGCGTTTCTGGGCATAAGGATTATGGTATGCGTTTAGGTGGTTCTTAACACTTACTGAAGCCATTTGTTCAACAGTGGTGCCAAACTCCTTCATATGGCGAGTGACCATCATGGCATAGTACCCTGAATAAAACCCACCAACAGGATAATCGAATGAAACGTCAGATGCTAGAGCAATAAATTCGTTACCTTTCCAGGTTTCGACATGACTCATTGTCTCAAACCCGTAAGCGATGCAAATGTCCATGTGACCACTCGCTACGGATTTCCAGGCTTCTTGGAAACATATACCCCCGGTAGCGCCCCCACCTTCGACACGGTGACTAGGTTTGGGAATCAAGCCAAGATAATCCTGCGCCATGATAGCTGCCATTAATTGGCGGCTGAAGTGATCAGAAAAATATGAAGCGACGGAACCATCAACTAGATTGGTAAAAGTGGGAAAGTCCAAACCGATGTCATTGATAGCGTAGTCATAGGCTTCCATTACAATAGCTTGAAAATTTTTTTCCGGTCGTGCCTTAGCAAATTTTGATACTCCTCCGGAAATGGCGTACACAGGTCTCATTTTTTTTCCTCCGTGGATTGTGTATTCAATGACTCTTTTTGTGTTTGACCAACTCTTCCACGTTGAGCAATTTTGGCTAAACCGATGCTCAGGATATAAAGCAGAATTAATGGTCCCATCACTAAGGTCATATTGACTGGATCAACAGTGGGAGTGATCAAGGCTGCGATTACCGCAATAATGACGACAGCCAAGCGCCAATGCTTGGCAAGTGTTTTTGCACTAACAAGACCAAGGCTGGCGAGTATAAAGATCACGATTGGGAATTCAAAAGCTACCCCAAGCCAGAACATAATGTTAGTCACGAATTTAATATAAGATGATACTCGAGGGATTGTATTTATCCCTCCAAAGTTGAGCAGAAATGGTAGTGCCGTAGGCAACATTACAAAATATGCAAAAGCCATTCCGCCCAAGAAAAAGATCGTTGTAACAGGAATTGCAATCAATCCATAATAGCGTGAGCTTCGTTTAAGCCCAGGCGCGATGAAGAGCCATAATTCCAGGGCAATGTAGGGGAAAACTAAAGCAAATCCAGAAAGGAGCGAAACCCGCATTACGGTTCCAATTGGTTCAGTCACATCGATGGCTATTAGAGAATCGAAACCATCCTCGAGTGGAGCAGCTAATATATGCAGGATTTGGCTGCTGAAAATAAAAGACAATGCCGTCGCTATTCCTAGTACTATTACTATACGAACCAGATGCTTCCTGAGAGCATCAAAGTGAACCAGGAGTTCCTGGGGATTCTCCATTGTTTTTGTTAGGGTATCAGGAAGGGGAGCGTCTTCTACTTCTTCTGTGAAGAAGTTTTTGATTTCTTTAGACAGGTTTAACAACCAGCTGTAAATTCCCTGCAAGAGCCATAAGATAAACCGAAAAGGTGCACTGAGAATGTGCAATAATGTGGATAAGAACTTGCGCATGAATTATGTTAGGTCAGGATTGTCGCTTGATTGATGATCGTCTTGGGAGTTTTTCTCTGGTATAGAACTTTTTACCCCTGGTGTGTCTGATGAGGGTGGTTCAATCGTTTGAGGGGGAGTGATCCATTCGGAAATATCTTCCTGCGCTTTGTATTCATGCTGATCCAAATCTTCGAATTTGGAATCACTATGTATATCACTAGTATTTGGAAGTTGATCATTTATGTCTTCAAGCCCTGCTTCACGAATAAGTTTTGTTGGTAGATTTCGTATCTCACGCGAAGTCTGCTGAATTGACTGCCAAGAAGATGATGTGACGATTTTACGCAAAAACAGTCCGATTGTCTTTCCGGATTTCACCATGTCCTTCGGCCCCAGTACAATCAGTGCAATTAGCAGGATAAAAAGTAATTCAAGTGGTCCAACACCAAGAATATCCATTGGAAGGTATTACGTTTGAAAATTGATTAAAGCCTGGCAGATTTCATTCTGTTGGGATGCCAGGCTTCCCAAAACTCCATTTACGAATCGAGGTGTGCTATCAGAGCCATATATCTTTGATAATTCAACTGCTTCATTTATGGCTACTTTTATGGGTGTTTCTTTGTAAACTGCAAATTCCCAAAGAGCGATCCGTAATATGTTGCGGTCAATGATCGCGACTTGATCAAGTGGCCATTCAGGTGCATGGACGGCAATGAATTTATCTAACACCGCTACCATTGGGTAAACACCCAAGACGATCTGGCGGGCAAAGTTGGTTAATAACGGATCCAGGGACGAATTTTTGATACGCTGCTCGATAATATCTCCTGGATCATGGTTAACCAGATCCATCTCGAAGAGTGTTTGTAGAGCGAGCCCTCGTGCCTTAGTTCGAGGTTTCATTGAGCATTTGTCTTTGGGATGGTTCTCTTCCTCAATCTAAACAGGGAAATCAATATCTTCAACATGCACGTTGACCCGACCGATCATCATACCAACGATATCAGATATTGCGCGTGATACATTGAGTTGGACTTGACGACTCACTTCACGTATATTGATGTCGTTCTTCATTACGATGTAAAGATCAACGCATACGACATCATCGGTGATATCGATCCGAACTCCCTCACCGTATTTGCGATGAAATAAGCGATTTACACCTGCGGGGACGGTGCTCATACAGCTCACCCCCGGGACATCTAAAGTCGTCAATCTGGCAATTGTAAGCAGCACATCTGGCGCGATAGTGGTCGAACCAGCTGATTGACGCTGAATTGGTTTTAGTTCTGGTGAGTCAAATTTATCCGATTCCTTTTCAGTGTTGAAATTGTTTTTTTGTTCGTTCAATTGACCTCCAATTACATCATCATCATTCCGCCATCAACGCTTAGAACTTGCCCGGTTATGTATGCTGCTTTATCGGAAGCCAGGAAAGCTACAGCGTAGGCGATTTCTTCGGGTGTTCCCATGCGACCCAGAGGAGTGATATTAAGTATCCAATCCTTTAGTTCTTCGGGTAGGTCCACGGTCAAGGCCGTGGGAATAAAGCCCGGAGCGACGGCATTAACAGTAACCTGACGGGATGCGACTTCACGAGCGAGCGCTTTTGTGAATCCAATTAATCCAGCTTTTGAAGCCGAATAATTTGTTTGACCGGCTTGACCAGCTAAACCAGAAACGGATGAGATGTTAATAATCCTGCCGAATCGCTGTTTCATCATAGGACGGATTACAGCTTTGGAACAGCTGAAAGCCCCTTTAAGATTGACCTTAAGGACCATATCCCAGTCTTCCTCGCTGATGCGCATGATCAAATTATCGCGAGTGACTCCAGCATTATTTACCAGAATATCCACACGACCAAACAGCTCTTTTACATGATCAACCATTGCCTTTGCACTCTCAAGATCGGCAACGTCTACATACACCCCAATAGATTCTCGTCCGGTTGAGTCAGTTATCTCATGCGCAGTAGTCTTGGCTAATTCTTCTTGAATATCTGCCACAATGATGTTGGCGCCGCGTTTTGCTAACTCCTCGGAGATTGCGCGTCCGATTCCTCGTGAACCACCGGTGACAATTGCAATTTTACCATCCATGCCCATAGTAATCTTCTCCTTTGGATTGCTTCAAGAATAAAAAAATGCGGTGCTCATTATACCGCGAATAAGGATTCATTACAGAGAACACAGTGATCGCTGATCTAAATGTGGATAAGATTGTTTTTGATTAAGTGTATTGTGAATTGAGTTTTTTAAAGTCAGCGGGAACACCGAGTGGAACACCAACAACTCCGCGATCGATACGCTTTAACAACCCGGTTAGCACCGATCCGCTTCCAAACTCATAGAATATTGTAACCCCTTGAGCTATCATATATATAACAGATTCTGTCCAACGGACAGGGGAATTTAACTGGGCTTGAAGATCTGATCGGACCTGAGAGGCTGTTGAAAGTGGTGAAGCGGTCACATTTCCGATAATGGGGTACACTGGATCAGTAATGGGCGCATCTTCTACAGCTAGGTTAAAGTCCGATTGAGCATGAGCCATCAGGGGAGAATGAGCGGGAATACTTACTGCCAGTTTTTTTGTGCGGCGCGCCCCCGCTTTTTGTGCGAGCTCTATTGCACGATCCAAAGCGGGAGCTGCACCAGAGATAACAACCTGTCCTGGGCAGTTATCGTTGGCTAACTGCACGATATCGTCTGGGGTGCTTGTTTCTCTGCAAATCCTTTCCACGGTTAGTAGGTCAAGACCTAAGATTGCTACCATACCACCGGGGTTTAATTGACCGGCTTGTTTCATCAGTTCACCACGTATTCTCGCCAGAAATAGTGCATCATTAAATGGAAGACATCCGGCGGCGACCAAAGCGCTCAATTCACCCATTGAATGACCGGCAACGAAAGCGGGTTTAATACTTGGAAACAGGTCTTGAAATACGAAGAGCACGGCAACAGAATGTACTAGAAGAGCAGGTTGGGTGTTAATGGTGTCATTTAATTCGGATTCTGGCCCATCCCAAGCCAGACGCGATAGAGGATAGCGAAGCCATTTATCCGCCTGCTCAAATACATGCCGGGCTGCAGGATAAGTTGATGCCAATTCGTGACCCATTCCGAGTTTTTGAGAACCCTGACCTGGAAATAAAAAAGCAATTTGGGGATTGCCAATTGATGACATGAGTGAAATTAAAATAAAAGAGCCGTGAATTTCACGGCTCGTCAGCTTGTGATTAATTTTCCGAGCTGATTACTTCGCGGCCTTTGTAATGACCGCAGTTCGGGCAGACTGTGTGAGGCAGACGCATCTCACTACAATTGCTGCATTGGACTAAATTGCGAGCACTCAATGCGTGGTGTGCGCGGCGGCGATCACGTCGTCCCGGGCTGATTTTCCTTTTTGGTAGTGGTGCCATGTTGCTACTCCTGTTTCTGGACAAAGTGAACAAATTTATTACTTAATCCAAAATGATTTTCAATATAATACCTGCCCTTGGGGCAGGTAGAAGGATTATACGTACATGTATAGGGTCTGTCAAGGATTTTGAGTGTCGTCTTTATTTATGAACTGTAGTGAGAGATTCTTCATTCCGTTCAGAATTCAATCTGGTTCAGCGTAATGATTCATTATGTGTCTATAGAATTATGAGGGTCAATTTTAGTTGGAGGATCCTCAAGACTGGTGAGGTTTTAGTAATGAAGAGCTTTTCGGTTGATGGTTATGGAGAATTGGACTGGGTTGTGTAATAAACTATTGAATGTGGTTGAGTTTAAACAGCCAGGCGCCTTCTTTGGCATAAAGCATTTCAAAGAATGGGCTGTATCTTAAGTTGCGCGGTGATAATGCGCCTCCACGAGCTCCAATGTATATGTAATGAATTCCCCGATCTAGTAGGTAAGCATGCAATTCAAGGGGTCGGTTTCGATAGTCAATCACTTGACGAGAGATTTCTGGAATTTTCTTCCCATCTTCGGTTATTTCCCCCATTCCATAAAGCACAGGCGGGGGTAGCGTTTTTCTACCAGTAAAAGGAGTAATCCAGAAACCACCATCATTACCTGCGAATATGCCGTATCCCCAGGCGAACGGATTGATTAAAATGGTCTCCTCTACTGGGATATTCTCTTGGATAAAATCCATGGCTGGGTAATCAGCCTCACGAAAGAGCATTGTTACGGGATTGAGGATTGGTATCAACGTTCTTGCTCCAATTATGGTAACAATAATTCCGAAGACGACAAGACTGCACCGGTACACAAAAATCCATCTGGATGGGATAAATTCTTCCCAATTTTGAATTATCCAACTCAGTAGATACCCACAAAACGCTGATATGGGCATGAAGAGTAAAATCTGGACTGACGTATTATTTATGAAACCTCTTCCAGGAAGCGACAAAGCGCCCAGATTTGCTGTGAAAAAAAGTGTGCAAATCCAAAAAATCATCGTCAGTGTGAACCACCTTCGTCGAATGATTCCCCAGATCAATCCAAGGATGGCTAAAGCCAGAGCATAACTACCAAGTGCAGAGTTTAAATATCTCCATGCAAAATCATTAAATGCGGAGATTGTGACAACCTTTAAGGCGAGTTGAGGTGCGAATAAAGTAACAATAGTAGCAGGCCACCAGGGAAGCGTGAGCAGGATTGCGATTGTGCCGACCAGAGCGATTAATAAAAATTCGCGCATGATACCTTTCCATCTTCCCGGATCCGTGAAGGAGCGTCCCAAATTAGTGAGCAGGTATGCGAACAGCAGACAAGCCAAAAACGCTGAAACGCGATAGTGCGTTAAAAAAAGACCAGCACAGGCGATGCTTGCCAGAAGTAAAGTCCTCCAGTTTTCATGAATTAATTCATGCAGATAGGATCGTTTTGTTATGTCACTCTCTGTCTGAATGAGTTTGAGGACTATGGCAAGCGCTACTGGGAAGATGAGAGTGCCAGCCAATTGGGTATATCGTCCCCAGCTTGTGTAATAAGCGGGCATTGGAGTGATCACACCTGTAACTAATGCGGCAATAACTCCCGCTGTGCGGTCTTTGATGAGCGTAGTTGTGAAAAGGTATGCGGCAAAGATGCTCAAAGCGTTCAATATTTGTCCATAGATGAGCATCGCATGCGGAATTTCGAAACCGGAGAGAAAAGAAAAAAAGGCAAGATTGCTATGAAAACCGGGATGGTAGCTGGCAGTTTGGTTATTGATATAAGGAGCGTAAGATCCCGGAATGCTTCCGCTTTCAATTATCAGGCGGGTAATTACGGCATGGTGCACGGAGTCTACCCAGGCGGGTGCAGCTAAGTCTCTCACCATAACAAAGCGCACTCCCAGTGAGAATAAAAAGATGACTGCAAGGGTGAGTGTATGTTTGTCGGTTGGTTTAAATGGAATATTCCGCCGCTGGATGAATCCAATGATGTTGAACCTGTAACGCCAGAGGGATAATAAGATCAATAATCCAGAGAATACGAATATCGTATTACGGTTTAGTTTAACCCCGATAGTGGACGTCCACAGCAATAATACAGGGATGATCGCAATGCTCAATCCTATTGAAATAGCTGTCTTTTCTCCCCAATCAAACGTCGATCCCTCTTTTTGTAATTTGTTGGGGTTGAGAATTGATAGCAAGAAATAACCTGGAAGCCAAAGGGTCAATAGAATTGGGATGAAGAGCCAGATAAGAGAGAAGGAATTTCTGAGGTCAGCGAGAATTGCACCAATATCATAGTCATAGGACAACCGGAAACTCATATCCATGTCCATGGGTTTGCCATTGATAAAAGCCTTACCTTTTGGATATGAGTCTTCATCACGACCTAAAACATGGATGAAGCCATCTTTAGTTTTTAACGTGATGAAATAACCTTGATTAGGCGGATCGTCTTGAGGGGGAATTGGGATTGTGATGGGAAAGTTATTCTCTAGAGTGTTAAAACTAACGGGTATGGAGACTATTGGCAGAGTGTCCTCCATACTGTGACGCATTTCCAGTGTTAGAGTTCCACCATCTTGCGAATTCCTTTCAACCAGGCGGAGCCATAGCTGCACACCATTAAGCCGGCTGCGACGGGAAACAAAAGTCTGCCCAATCGATTGTCCTTCGTGGAGGATTCCCACAACGTGGCCTCGAAATTCTTGAGAAGCTTCCGGGTCTTTTAATGTGATGCAGCTCGTTAATAAGACGAGTGATAGTAATAATGAACTAATTAACAAAAAAACAGACTGAATTCTTGTCTGTTCTTGTGTTTTATGTTTTTGCGCACTAATTTCCGACCCCCATACTTGCGCGCAGGTATGCTTCGATTAGCCCATCAAGCGCGCCGTCCAGCACAGTTTGAGCATTGCCAACTTCGAAATTAGTACGGTGGTCCTTGACCATTTGGTATGGGTGAAGAACGTAGGAACGAATTTGGCTGCCCCATTCAGCTTTTGTATACTCACCCCTCAATTCAGCCAACTGTTCTGCCTGCTCGGATTGTTTCTGTTCGATGAGGCGGGCACGAAGTACACGCATTGCATTTTCTTTATTCTGGATTTGTGACCGTTCGTTTTGACAGGTCACCACCATTCCTGTAGGCAAATGGGTAATCCGTACAGCTGTATCGTTTTTTTGGACATTTTGACCCCCAGCGCCTGCAGAGCGGTATGTATCAATACGCAAATCATTGGGATTGATATTGATCTCTGTGTTATCATCCACTTGCGGCAGGACTTCTACAAGTGCAAACGAAGTGTGTCGTCGGTGGGAAGCATCAAATGGAGAGAGTCTGACCAAACGGTGGACGCCTTTTTCGGGCCTTAAGTAGCCGTATGCATACGCACCCTCAACTGAAATAGTGACACTTTTAATACCGGCTTCTTCACCTTCAGTTGTATCCAGAATTTCAGTTTCGTATCCACGTGATTCGGCCCAGCGAAGGTACATCCTTTGCAGCATTGCAGTCCAGTCCTGTGAATCAGTACCACCAGCACCAGCGTGGATGGCAAGCAAAGCGTCCCCCCTATCGTACTCGCCTGAGAGCATAGCGTCAAACTCACGTTTATTCAAATCGATTTCGATCTCAGCCGTTTCGCTCTCCAGATCTGGAATCAGGCTTTCGTCTTCTAATTGAGACAATTCTAGGGCATCAGTGATACGCTGCTCAAGTGACTGCCAGCTATCCACTTCACTTCTGAGGGCAGCCATCTTTTTCATTACTCGTTGTGCATTTTCTGGATTATCCCAGAAAGAGGTCTCTTCGGTTTGTTTTTCTAATTTGTGTATTTGACTGTTTTTTCCGACTAAGTCAAAGACGCACCTGTAATTCTTCTATCTTTTGGTGACTTTTCTCCAGGCGTTCAATTAAATCTTGCATAAAAATACTCCATACTAATTATTAACTTGCTAAGGATCTAAATAATTCTTGTGAATCGTTTCGAAAGCTGAAAAATACAGTGGAAAAACTATGAGGTATAAACATTCACAAGGTTATTATCAGATAATAATTATAATTTATCCACTTTCTGGATTTTCAGATCAATTCCATTCGGCTAATATCCCGTCAACAAATGCATCGGGATCGAAAGGCTGTAAATCATCATACTTTTCGCCCAATCCGGCATAAAGAATGGGTAAATCTAGCTCGCGTTGGATTGCAAAAGCCATTCCTCCCCTAGCTGAGGAGTCCAGTTTGGCGAGGATGACACCGGTGATACGAACCGCGTCCTTAAATGCATGCGCTTGTTGAAGCGCGTTCTGCCCCGTTGTGGCATCCATTACGAGCCAAATAGCGTCTGGTGCACCGGGTAATGCTTTCCCAACCACGCGATATACTTTTTTTAATTCCTCCATTAAATTAAAACGGGTATGTAAGCGCCCTGCAGTGTCAATGACCACGATATCTACGTCCCGCGCAATACCCGCTTTAACCGTATCGTACGCAACTGCTCCAGCATCACCACCATGTTGTCCAGATATTATTGGAAGATCGATGTTATTAGCCCATATCTCTAATTGGTCCACTGCGGCTGCACGGTATGTGTCTGCAGCTCCAAGGATGACTTGCTTCCCTTCTTGTGTATATAGATATCCTAATTTTGCAATGCTGGTTGTCTTCCCCGAACCATTTACTCCAACGATTAATATTACAGAAGGGTGAGTGTTCAGTTCAATTACTGGGGGTGTTTTTAGAAGGGAGCGTAGTTCGTCTCGCAGCGCTTCTTTTAGATCCTGTGTTTTTGTTAATCCCTGAGTGTTGACACGTTCTTCAACGGCGCTTAGGACAATGTCTGTTGTTTCTACTCCTAAATCAGCTTGAATCAGCAAAGCTTCTAGTTCATCCCAGGTAACCGAAGTGATTTCTGTTGCGCCGAAGATGGTGGCAATTTGACCGAATTTTGCTTTGCTGGTCTTGGCAAGTCCTTGTTTCCACTTATCAAGAGCGTTATTCATAGCGCGGTATTATAACATGGTGATGATTTGAGGATTTTTTCGCATTCTTTGCGGGTCTGGAAAGTCGTGATTGGGTTCGGCCGCATTTTAATCCCAGAGATGCTATAATTTCTGTATGAACACAGAACTTACTCATCTAGATGAAACTGGCAGTGCGCGTATGGTTGATGTGGGACATAAACCGGATAGTGAGCGGGTTGCAATTGCGAAATGTGAAATAGTAATGCAACCCGAGACGCTGAGATTGATTGAAGAAGGGACCCTTAAAAAGGGGGATTTATATTCTGTCGCTCAACTGGCAGGAATCCTTGCAGCGAAACGAACCAGTGAATTGATTCCGTTATGCCATCCTCTTGCGATTACACATATTGCAGTAGAACTCAGTCCGGCTCTTGATTTACCCGGTGTACACATAAAAGCAACTGTCCGGACTATTGGTAAAACAGGTGTAGAAATGGAAGCATTAACAGCAGTGTCAGTTGCAGCATTAACAGTTTACGATATGGCTAAAGCAGTCGATAAAACCATGCGGATACAAAACATCCGCTTGGTGGAAAAATATGGCGGATCGAGCGGGGATGTAATTCTTGAGAACGAGAAAGAAGGATAAACAAATTAATCAGGATGTATGATGCGAATTAGAGTTTTATTCTTTGCCACATTTAGAGACTTGGCAGGTAAGAGAGAAACAATTGTAGAACTTCCGGAAGAGCCAGTAGTTAAAGATTTAAAATCACATTTACAAATCAAATTTCCGAGGTTATCACCTACATTAAATACGGGCTTGATATCAATTAATCGAGAATTTGCGTTTGATAGTGACACGATTCCTGATGGTGCAGAAGTGGCAATATTCCCACCTGTGAGCGGTGGCAGCCACATAGAAAACCCAACCATTTGTTCAATCGTTGAAGATGAGATTGAATTGAATGCAGTTTTATCCAGTTTAACGGAAAGAAGTACAGGTGCGGTCAGTATTTTTGCTGGTATCGTGCGTGGAGTGACGACGAGGACGAGTCCCCATGAGACCAAATATCTTGAGTATGAGGCATATAAACCAATGGCAGAAGCGAAAATGAAACAGATAGCGGACGAAATTCGCGCTCGCTGGTCTTCAATCGTGGGTATTGCTATCGTACAGCGTATTGGTCGTTTAGAGGTTGGAGAACAAACAGTCGTTATAGCATGTAGCGCTAATCACCGGGATACGGGCGTGTTTGAAGCCGCACGTTACGGTATTGACCGACTTAAAGAAATTGTGCCAGTTTGGAAAAAAGAGATAAATCCTGTTGGGGAAATATGGGTAGAAGGGGATTATATCCCAGATAAAAATGATTGAAATTCAGTGCACAAATTGTCATAGACCATACCCAGATAAAGAAACACCTTTCCGGTGCCTAATTTGTGGTGGCGTCTTCGATTTCAATGGAGAATTGGGGATTGATCCTCGCAAGATAGATGAAAACCTGCCAGGCATCTGGCGTTACCGTCATTATTTTGGTTCACATGCGGACTCACCAGTAGTTTACCTGGGTGAGGGAGATACACCGTTAGTTTGGGTGAAATCTGCAAGCCGGGAAGTTGCCTGCAAGTTAGAGTATTTGAATCCAACAGGTTCGTTCAAGGATCGTGGTGCTGCAATTTTGATAAGTTTTTTAAAAGAACGAGGTGTTCGCAGCGCAATTGAGGATTCGTCTGGGAATGCGGGTGCATCTTTTGCGGCTTATGCAGCACGTGCTGGTATAAAAGCACGGGTATTTGTGCCGGATTACACATCTACCCCCAAACGCAAACAAGTT
Organism: uncultured bacterium; assembly: GCA_965603285.1. Taxonomy (GTDB): domain Bacteria; phylum Chloroflexota; class Anaerolineae; order Anaerolineales; family UBA4823; genus JAUWPO01. The sequence goes on along the minus strand of CBFDCK010000005.1, from coordinate 34,011 downwards.
GAAGCTTATGGAGCAGAAGTTATTCGTGTACAGGGTGCTCGAACGGCAGCTTCTGAAGCGGTTCTGCGTGCTGCAGAGCAAGGCGATGTTTATGCCAGTCACGCCTACTTGCCTCATGGGATTTTGGGATTTGCGACTATTGCGTTCGAGGTTGTAAACCAACTGGGAGGAGCACCTGGTACAGTAATCGCTCCAACTGGTCAGGGAAGCCTGCTCTTAGGATTGGGACGTGGTTTTAATGCATTATTTCATGCTGGAGTCATTGAAAAAATACCGAAGCTCATAGGAGTTCAGGCTCTTGCGTGTGCACCTCTTTGGGCAATATATCAATTTGGGGCAGCAGGATTGGAATTAGTGACTGAGGGAGAAACTCTAGCAGAAGGAGTACGTATCAGATACCCAGTGCGAGGGGATGCAATAGTAAATATGATGGCATTGAATGATGGTATATTTATCGCAATTGATGAAAGTGAAATACTTCCAAGTCAAGTTGAATTAGCCAGGCAAGGTTTGTACGTCGAGCCTACTTCTGCGATTGTGTGGAGTGCATTGGATCAAGTTATGGATGATGTCCGTGATCCAATCGTCCTGGTACTGACTGGTACCGGATTGAAAAGCTTTGGTTAGTTCGAATAATAATAGTACTGCATTGAGAAGAAATCGTGATGTCCGTCACAATCAATCTCGGGAGGTGAGTAAATGCAAGGAAGTGTTGTGATAACAGGTATGGGAACGGTAAACGCTTTGGGTTTATCCGTAAATGAAACCTGGGAGAATATAATAAATGGCGTTTCAGGAGTTGGAAGAATATTGAGTTTCGATGCCTCGGGATTGAGAGTTCAAATCGCATGTGAAGTAAAGGATTTTGATCCGCATATATACATGTCCAGCCGAGAGAAACGCCGGCGTGACCGGGTAGAACAATTGGCTGCTGCTGCAGTCCAAGAAGCGATACAGAATTCAGGAATTGAAATCACAAAAATTGAAAAGTTTCGCGTTGGCGTTATCATCTCCTCTGCAATGGGTGGTCTGCATACGTTGTATGACACGTTCAACACCGTTCAGGAAAAAGGACCTAATCGTGTCAGCCCATTAGCAATACCCATGCTTATGACAAATGGTTCTGCCGGTATGGTAGCGATTGAATATGGTTTTCAAGGACCTTGTTTTTCAGTTGCTTCTGCGTGTGCCTCTGGTTCTGATGCAATTGGGTTAGCATGGACTTTACTGCGCAATAATGTGGTTGATGTGGTAATCGCAGGTGCATCAGAAGCAACAATAACCGAGGTCGGAGTCGCTACTTTTGACAGGGTTGGTGCGATGTCTCGACGCAATGATGATTTTTCAATGACTCCTCAACCATTTGACCGTAATCGTGACGGGTTGGTGATGGGGGAAGGTGCGGGAGTACTTATTTTAGAGCGTGAGGACTTTGCACGCAAACGAGGTGCTCAAATATTGGCAGAATTAGCAGGTTATGCATCTACAGCAGACGCATTCCATATTGTAGCTCCTAGTGAGAATGGAGAGGGTGGAGCCATGGCAATAAACCTGGCCATGAAGGCAGCAGAAATCAATCGCGATGGAATCGATTATATAAACGCACATGGAACGGGAACTATACTGAACGATGTTTCAGAAACGAGAGCAATAAAAGCTGCTCTTGGTGAAACGGCTTATAATATTCCGGTTTCGTCTACGAAATCGATGACCGGACACATTATGGGTGCTACTGGAGCTCTAGAAGTAATTTTTTGTGTGAAAACAATTGCGGATGGTGTTGTACCGCCTACAATTCATTATCAAACCCCTGACCCAGAATGTGACCTTGATTATGTACCTAATCAGGCTCGTAAACTACCTGTGCAGGTAGCGTTGAGCAATTCATTTGGATTCGGTGGTCATAATGCAGTGTTGGTAATTAGGAAATATTCGTGAAGTTTAACTAAACACGATAAAAAATTTTGGGCTGATGATTATTTCAATGAAGCACAAATATTATCCACATCGGAGTGGGCGAGGGATTGATATTACCATTATTTTTCAGGAGGTTATTAATGGCACTTTCTCCACTAGGGGAAATTGAGATTGAACCGGTCCATTCATTTGTGAAACGTCTTGAATTACCTTTCACCGATTTGTTACTCCTCAATCGAGCATTGACTCATCGATCTTATATTAACGAACATCCAGAGGCTCTGGAAGATAATGAAAGATTAGAATTCTTAGGAGATGCCGTTCTTGATTTCCTAGTAGGAGCTTGGTTGTATAAGCATTTTCCAGAGATGGCAGAAGGGGATTTAACACGTCTTCGTTCAGCGTTGGTATGTACAGAACAGTTGGCTGAGTTCGCTCGACAAATTGACTTAGGGGCTGCTATGAAGCTAGGAAGGGGGGAAGGTGACGGTGGTGGCAGGAATCGCCATGCTTTGCTATGCGGAACGTTTGAAGCTTTGGTAGGTGCATTGTATCTTGATACTGGTATTGAGGCAGTTCAGGAATTTATGGAGCCAATGCTGCAGCAAGCTGCATCTTCGATTTTGGAGGCACGCAAAGATAGGGATGCGAAGAGCTTACTACAGGAATTAGTGCAATCAAAGGGATATGCCCCCCCAGTTTATAATACTGTATCCGATAGGGGACCTGATCATAAAAAAACCTTTGAAGTTGTTGTGTTTATCGATGATAAAGAGTATGGAAGGGGTTCAGGTCACAGTAAACAATCTGCTGCAAAAGCAGCCGCTCGAAAAGCACTCGATTCGTTTGGTTTGAGTTAGAGGAGTCATGATGCCATCGCGACTTAAATCGCTGGAATTAAATGGATATAAAACCTTTGCGAGCCGTACTACGTTTGTATTTGCTGACACTGTAACAACAATTGTGGGACCTAATGGTAGTGGCAAGTCAAATATTGCTGATAGTCTACGTTGGGTCTTGGGTGAACAATCTTATAGGTTGCTGCGGGGGAAAAAAACTGAGGATATGATTTTTTCTGGCTCGGAGAACCGCCCGCGTGCAGGTATGGCTTCGGCAACAGTAACATTCGAAAACAGCGATGGCTGGCTACCCATAGATTTTAGTGAAGTGGCAATTACGCGGCGCGCATATCGTGATGGTCAAAATGAATATTTAATTAATGGACAGAGAGTTAGACTTAGAGATGTATCTGAGTTATTATCCCAATCTGGTTTGGCGGAACGCACATATACCATAATTGGACAAGGTCTAGTTGATGCTGCATTATCGCTGAGAGCTGATGAACGACGTCGATTATTTGAAGAAGCTGCTGGGATAGGACTACATCGCTCAAGACGGGAAGATGCATTGAGACGTTTAGATAACACACGGCGCAACCTTGAAAGAGTACAGGACATAATAACTGAAATAAAACCTCGTTTGCGCAGTCTTGAACGCCAGGCACGGCGGTCGAATGAGTACGAGCGAATCAAAGCGGATCTACACGAAGGATTGCGTGAATGGTATGGATACCAATGGCACCATTCTCAAGAAGAATTCAATCTGGCTCAGAAAACTGAAGAGACAAGAGGGAAAGAATTACTTAAGGCTCGTATGGATCAAGAAAAACTTGACGAAAAAGCACGTCAATTGCAGATAAACATCAGCAAACTTCGAAAAAACTTGGCTTCGTGGCAGCAGGAGGTAGCTGTTTTGAACAGCCGAAGGGAAATAATTGATCAGAAATTGGCAGTCGCAATTGAAAGAGATCGATCACTTAAAGGTCGTCAGAGTGTGACGCAATTTGAATTGGATAAATTAAATGAGCGATTGGAATTACAAAATAAGCAGATCGATATTGCTACTAAAGAAACCGAACGTATCCGTGCTGATATTGGAAAAGCTAGTACCCAATTCGAATACGTAAGGCAGGCTCTCATTGCACGGCAAACGGAGCGCGCTCAATTTGAAAAGGAAATTCAAATTTTACGCAAAGAAGAATCATCAAATACTGATCAATACAATACACTTATTGCTCGCAGGCATGAACGAAACGAGTGGTTAAACACCGCGCGTGAGCTTTTTGAAAAAATTGAAATTGAAATTTCATCGTTAAACGAGGAGATACGAACCGTAGAATCAGAAAAACAGGTAGCGCAGAATGCTCTTAATGAAGCTGAAGCTGCTCATGTAAAAGCTAAAAATGCAGTCCGGAATAATCAAAATAAAATTACAAAAGCTGAAACTGAAAACAAAAAAAATATCGAGTTCCGCAACGTGATTAATGCAAAGATAGCTCGTTTGGAATCTGAACTAGATGTGTTGAACCAGTCGGAATCTTCATTTTCAGGATATGCTGATGGCACACGGGTATTATTAAAAGCAGCACGTGAAAATCTAATAACGGGAACACAAGGTGCTCTAAAAGATTTCCTGGATGTTCCGTCTGAGTATGAGTTGGCTGTGACCGCTGCCTTGGGAGTATATATTGATGCGGTGGTGATTGATAAGAATCCTGAGTTAGCTTTAGATGTGTTAGCAGAAAAAGCTGTGAAAGGAGCAATCTTGCCGATTAATGATATCAAAGCTCCACGCCAAATCTTATTGAAGAAGTCCAAGAATACTGAAATATTAGGGATTGCATCTGAGTTAATTAAATCTCCTCAAGCATTACAACCAGCAGTGGAACTGTTGTTAGGTAATGTGATAATTGTAAGTGACCGCCATACGGCGAGACATCTTCTATCCACTCAACCGGAAAGCGTGTGTGCTGTGACTCTCAAAGGCGAAGTATTCCAAGCGAATGGGCCGATACTCACCATAGGTGGTAATAGCAAATCCCGGAGAACGTCGGTTCTCAATCGTACGAAAAAACGGAATAATATTATTGAGAAACTTACTGATTTAGAAGAGAAAAAAAATGAATTAGAAAAGAAAAACGAAGAAACTGGAGTAAATTTGAGTAATCTCCACCAAGAACTCATTCGCTCAGAGCAAGATGTTATCGAAAGGGAAGATGCTTTGTCTAAATCCAGGATTGATACCGACACCATTGATACATTGCTCAAACAAAAAATGTGGGAGCTTGATTGGAACAACGAACGATTGAAGGAATTGAAGGGGGAGATTACTTCTTCAAGGAAAGAAATAGACCTATTGACCGTGGATGTCGACCTGATTGAAAAATCAGCACTAGATATTCAAGAAAAAATAAATCAGCAGGTTTCAATAAATGATAGGGACACTAATGAGGAATTGCAATCATCACACTCAGAAAACCAGACGCGTCTGGCAGTTGCAGAGCAAGCGCTGCAGGATTCTGAGACGTTATTAGAAGAAAGAAAACTTGCGTTGGAAGATTTGGAAAATTCGATAAGAGCGCTTAAGTCTCGCATTCAAGAATTATTCACCTCCTTAGAGGCTGTAATCAAAGAGATGGCTGAACTAGAACAATCAGAAATAGAAATCAAGGAAGAGATCGAAGCGCTGAGAGCAGAGATTGAACCAACAGAACTAGAACTTGAAGCTATTGAAAGGGAGCAGTCCGAATTCCAAGAATCAAAAGATATAATTCTAAGAGCCCTAAGAGATGCAGAACACAGCTATACCCAGGCTAGTATAGATCTTGCTCGTCAGAAAGAGGCATTGGAGAGTCTCCGCCACCGGATAGAAGGTGACTTTGGATTAGTGCATTTTGATTATTTAGAAAAGGTTTCAGGTCCTAACCCCTTGCCTTTGGAAGGCATGGTAGAGAATTTGCCTAAGAACCAGACGATTCCACCGGAGGCCGAGAATTCCCTCAAGAGGCTTCGTGCACAATTGAGACGGATTGGATCGATCAATCCGGAGGCGCAATCAGAATATCAAGAAGTCAAACAGAGATATGAGTTCCTTACCAATCAAGTCAGCGATCTACAGAAGGCCGAGTCTGATGTTCGTCAGGTAATGCATGAATTAGATGAATTAATGAAGCAAGAGTTCTGTAAAACTTTTGAAGAAGTCGCAGCCGAATTTTCAGATATATTTACACGCTTGTTTGGCGGCGGTACGGCTAGGTTGATATTATCAGATCCAGAAGATATAACTAATGCCGGAATTGAAATTGATGCCCGTTTACCAGGTCGCCGCACACATGGTCTTTCATTACTTTCCGGTGGGGAACGAAGTCTTACAGCGGTAGCTCTGATCTTTGCATTGTTGAAAGTCTCACCTACACCATTCTGCTTGTTAGATGAAGTCGATGCTATGCTTGATGAAGCAAATACGCGGCGATTTCGAGAATTATTGCAGGAGATGAGCACAAACACACAATTTGTAATTGTGACTCATAACCGCAATACTGTAGAAGCAGCAGAAATTATTTACGGTGTAACAATGGGGAGCGATTCATCGAGCAAAGTTCTCAGCTTGAAATTGGACGAGATTTCTAAAGTAATTAAATAAAAGAAGTATTAGAAAAAAAGGTCTGTTCGAAATTATTGTTTCGAACAGACCTTTATATATGTGCTGCAATTATTATTCTGGTATCATGAATGACCGCTTTCTTATGGGGATGGAGTGGGGGGATATGATAGGTTCAAGTTCATAAATTGAACAATATTTGCTGGCAAATTCGGTTCTGTTGGAGCTACATCGGTCCAGAAATCATGAATAATGATGTTCGAATTTTCCCTCAACTCGGCCAGCCATTCTTGGAAATTCTCTGAACGCATGGTTTGACAAGCATCTTCTGTCAAGGGTCGTTCCTCGTGACCCAGTATTCGAATTATATGAAAACCGAAATCTGTTTTTACTGGCTCACTGGTCTCTCCCACCTCAAGCTTGAAAGCGGCTTGTTCAAACTCAGGTATCATGACCCCTTGACCAAACCAGCCGATATCTCCTCCTTTGTCCTTATTGGTTGTATCTGTTGAATACGTGGTCGCCATCAATGACCAGTCTTCTCCCTCATCTAATCGTGTTTTGATATTCTTTGCTAGCTCTTCTTCATCTACTAAAATATGTAAAGCCCATACCTGTTCTTGGATGCATTCTAAGTCTTTTGTGACAACGTCCAAGACTTTTCCTGAGTAAAGGTGGGATTCGAAACCGCGCTTCAGGTCACTTTCAGATATGCTGTATTCTTCACTGAGATTGGTGATTGCATCCTGATATATCTCCTCGAAAGCCTGTTGAGTGTATGGCGTTGCTGTCGGTCCAGTGGTGGCGGTTAGAGTAGGAGTAAGCACATTCGTCGGGGTTGGCGATGATTCAAGGGACTGCGTTTTATCTTCAACGATTTCAGTTGTAGTGATCTCGGATGTCGGACTTATGGATGTGGATGACGTAGGCGTGCTCGGAATTAATGATTCTTGAACAGGTGACAGTGTTGAAGTTTCTGGCAATACATGTGTAGCAGTTGGCGTTGGAGTGCCAAGGCGATAGTATCCAAAAACTTCCTCCAATTCCTTATTCACCTCATCTTCGGAGACTGTTATTCCCAATCGTGAAGCTTCTTGTTCAATTAACAAACCATCTACCAATTGATCGATAATCTGCCTGCCAATAGTTTGTGGAAACAATTGTCCATCTATTTGTTGAAGCTGGTTTGCCACAGATGCTTGGGAGCTAGGGTCATTTCCCATGATTTGTGCAAGCTGGTATATCCTCTGTGCGCTCTGAATTAAGTTATAACGCGCCAAGCGTGTTTGACCTTGATATTCAGAGACAGTGATTTTTTCATCATTGACTATTGCCACTGGACGGCGTGCTTTTAGAAATTTTTGATCAGCAATTCCGTATAGAACTAGTGCCAATACTGTAATAATTACAACTGCGCTGACGATATATATTATGTTTCTTTCACGACGTTCGCGTTCTTCTCGAGCAATATGTTTTTTTGTAGGAGCTGTTCTTTTTTTGGGGTTTTTTGCCATAATGAGCCCTCAATTAGCTAGGTATAGTTAATACATAATTGCGGGGCATAGACATGTGTCCTATGCCCCGCGCTGTTAATCGGACTAGTTATTAACGTACAATTTCACCTGTAAATGGCAGCAATGCGATATGGCGAGCGCGTTTAATTGCGCGCGCCAGTTCTCGTTGGTGTTTTGCGCATGTCCCTGTTTGTCTTCTGGGTCGGATCTTTGCATCATCGGTGATGAATCGCTGAAGTAATTCAACATTTTTGTAATCGAGCTTAATGCTTTTGTCAGTACAGAACTGACAGAAGCGTGGACGGGCGTAGAAGCGCCTGAAGGGCTTCTCCTTGTTTCTCCGGTTTGTTTGATAAGGCACAATCTTACTCCTTGCAAAACGCGCTAAAATTACAGCGTCATATAAAGATCATTAGTTTTATTATTCATTATTAGAATTTTTCTTTATGCTGGCTTGAAAAAATGTTATTTTCGGGAAGTTTGTCTAATATAATCATTCCATTGGCAACAATCTCTGTCGCACATTGAGATTTCCTCTCAGAGAATTAGTAGAGGGATGAACATCATGATACCTCAACTATATTGCGATAATTGAATAACGCATGACGGGTTCAAGATAATGCAAATTGCGCTCTAACTGAGAGTCAGCAGTCATGGTCAACTTTGTTTGCATAACGACATAAGTTCCCTCAGTTTGATTGCGGATGAGGTAAGCGAGCTTACGCTTCCCCCACAACTCGATGTTTGTAATCTCACCGTCTTCATCAGAAACCCAGCTTGAGACGCGATCGATGACATCATTCAAAGCATCATCGTCTATATCTGGATGGACAATGAATATCAGTTCATATTGACGCACGGGAGTGCCTCCTTTCCTCGGGATTGCCCCTGATAGTCACCGTTGGTGAGTCAGGAGCGAAAAGCAAGCCACAATAGGGCAAAGCTAAGTCGTGATTTTAGCACAAATACCGTATTTTGCACAGGGGGATGAGCAAAAAATAATAATAAGTAATTAATCTCTGATCTTGACTTCTGCCTAAGTGAATTGTATGATGAATTTAGTATTCAAAATAAAATATCCAACTGACATTTCATTTTTTGATCATGTCAGACAAGATGTATTTTTCTTTCCAGGGGATTTCAACATGGATGATGAACTTTCAATTGAGGAAAGCTCGTTATTATTGAGAATAGCAAGACAGTCTTTGGAACAAGCTGTTAAAGGAAAACCATTAGAACCATTAGATGTTGATGAGCTTCCCTCTCGATTAAAGGAACAAGGTGCTACTTTTGTCACGCTTACTCGAGGTGGTTCTTTACGCGGATGCATTGGAACTCTTGAACCTTATCTATCATTAGCTGAGGATGTGCGTGAACATACAATCGCAGCCGCCCTTCGAGATTATCGGTTTGCACCTGTAAAACCTGAAGAACTTACTGAAGTGAAGATCGAAATATCTCGATTAACTTTACCGCAAGAATTAGATTATTCCTCTACCGAGGATCTTCTGCAACAACTGCATCCGGATATTGATGGTGTGATCTTAAGAGATGGATCTCAGCGTGCAACTTTTTTACCCCAAGTTTGGTCCAAAATCCCGCGTAAGGAAAAATTCATGGAGCATTTATGTCAGAAGATGGGTGCTCCAACAGATTTATGGCGATTAAAAAAGCTGCAAGTCTTTACTTACCAGGTACAGGAATTTCACGAATAATCAGAATTAAAGTTGAATAAAGTCCTCCACATTAATCACAAAGATCGTTGCACGGCTCATCTTTTCGACGGTCCTGGGTGGTAAATGGGATTTTATAACATCTATAGCCTTATCAACTTGATCTTCTTCGACTCCTGTCATCAATGTGCTCATACCACGGTGAAAGAAGCCCCCAGTTGAGGAAATACGGGTAACACGAAAATTGGCTTCGATGAGGGCTTTTGACACCGCTTCCCTATCTCGGTCACTGATAATTGTGAGTAATAATTTCATTAAAATTCCTCATAACGTTCGACATCAACAGTGAATATGGTTGCCCCTCCCACAGTCACTTGAGTGGAAAGCGGCAGGTGATTAGGAGAACCTTCTAGAGGTGTAGCAACATATTCAACTCTCTGGCGGCAATTTTGGTTCAGGATCGCAACCGCATTTTCTTCCTGATCAATTGGTACACCAATTAATAAGGTTGTATTCCGACGACCGAGAAAACCTCCACTGCTGGATAAGCGCATAACAAGCATGTGTGCAGAGTTTAGTGCTTTTATGGCATTTTCCGCGTCTTGAATTTGGACCACAGCTGCTAATAACCGATTAACTGGTAATTTCTCATATTCTTCAGCAATGCCTCTTACCCAACTTGTTTGGCTTTGGGCAAGTTGGTCATCAATTTCTTGAGCGAGTTCTGAAAAGACTTCCTCTGAAATAACTCCGTCGTTTAGCAACCCAATAATGGAACTTCGTTGAGCTCGAAGGGCTTCGCGACGGGCTGTGTCCAGCTCCTCAGTTTCTACGTCCGGGTCAAACTCCATTACTTCTGCAACTAATGATACGAGTGCATCAGCCTGATCTTTAAGAATTGGGGATATAAGTTCCCAGGAATGGTGGGAAATGAGACCCTCACGGTGCATCTTCTCAATGTGATTGTAAGCAGCGCGAGCTGCGACGGCGCGCGCATGCCTGCGTTCATACTCTTCTTGCATTTCACTGCGTTTTGTAAGCCCTAATTTTCTTACAAGCGGTTCCATGGTAAGACCTTGAACGAGTATGGAGAATAATACAACTCCAAATGCCAGATTTTGCATAGTTGAGCGCACCTGAGATCCTAGGGCTAAAGGTAGGCTTAATGCAAGAGCAAGTGAGATTGCACCTCGCAACCCTCCCCAAAATAATACATGCCTCCACTTGAAGGGGATGTCTCGACCTAACCATGAAAGACCGTAAACGATGATTGCGCGAGCTAACAATACGGCAAGGATAGCTAAGAGAATAGATAGACCTTTTAAAGCCAGTTCGGTTATGTCAATTACCAGACCGATTAGGAGGAATAAGATTGAGTTTGAAATGAAAGCCATATATTCCCAGAAATTGGTCACTAGGATGCGAGTTGTGGGCGACATGCCTCTTGGGCCAACGTTTCCACATACAAGTCCTGCGGAAACGACAGCCAATATGCCGCTCACTTCCAACTGTTCTGCAATCAGGTATGTTCCAAAAGCAAGCACTGTGGTAAAAGTTGTTTCTATTAAGGGGTCGTCAATATTTTTAATGATCTGTGAAATAAGCCAGCCAAGCAACATCCCTATGATTAATCCTCCCCCAGCGACAAGAATAAAATCTACGATATATCCAATCCAAACATAGTATTCATTTGCCGGAGCAGTATTGCCAACTGATAAAGACATATTTAAAACCAGGGCAAAAACTACGATGGCAGTACCATCGTTAAATAGGCTTTCACCCTCTAATAGTACCTGGAGCCGTTTTGGTACACCGAGTGTGCGGAATAGAGCTACAACTGATACTGGGTCTGTTGCAGCCATCATCGCGCCGAATAAGAAAGCAATTTGAATTGGAATTTCTGAGCCTACGATATCAGTTTCGGCGTAGAATAATGCGCCAACTAGTAATGTTGTAAGGACGACACCAGGTACTGCCAATGCAAGTACAAGAATTAAATCGCGCCGCAAATCTTTCCATCTTAAATGAAAGGCAGCCTCAAATATTAACGGTGTAACTAATAAACCCAGGATAATCTGTGGGGTAATCTGGTTTTCAACAAAAATAATTAGGTCACCGGTCAATTCTGGAAGTTCGATTACAACTGTTCTGTTCAAAAATCCCAGGAATAATCCAATAATGACCAGCCCTACAGTGTATGGAAGGCGTAAGCGACGTGTGATAATCGCTGTCACGGCGGCAATGGATAGTGCCAGGATAAAGAGTTCAAGTATCTGGGTTGAAATTTCCATTGGATGATTACTTGAGATTATTATTTCAGATCAAAATAAATATTATTCCGTTCTCATAGAAATAATCTGGGGATAAGGATCACTGACTTTAACCATTTGTCCATCCGGGAAGGTAACCATCGTTATTTCTTTTTGCCGGAGGATTGATAGTCCACGATATTTTACCGTAACCGGCCAGGGGAAAGGATTATGTCCTGCTAAAGCAACCTTGTGGGAAGAGATTAAACGCACTCCGAGAATTTCTAAAAAGAATCCCAAAGGAGCTAGACCAGATAATGCTCCGCGTTCTCCGATTCCTTCCCCTGAATCGGCATGATAATATTGTCGAAATGCTTCTTCATTCTTCAGATTAATCACGATTCCGGCTAATATCCTAGAGAATAAGTCAGCAGCTATATCTCGATATCCGTAATTCAATATACCTTCACCGGTCAATAAATTCCACCTCACGTGAACGCTATTGCAGACATTTGCTAGTGGAGTCGATGGGGGATTGGCACAAGCACGTATTCCATAAGGACGCCAAAAACGATCTGGATTTGTTATATTTTTTTCGATAATTAAATGAGCTTTACTTGCGTCAGGTATCCCTGCCCAGAGAGGTAGGAATAACGTTTGATTTAAATTATTATAACCAGCGATAAAAATTTGGACTTGATCATTGGGATTAATGTTTTGGATTTCTAGTTGTTCTAGGGATTCATATATGCTCCTGTCTGTCATTCTCCCAATTCCTAGATGCCATTTAAAAAGCTTGGGCAATATCCGGGAAACACGATGATTGCCTGATGTATTTATCCCATGGATATATATAACAGGTTGACGAGAAGTTTCACCTTTGGATTTAATTAGAATATGCACACGGATTGGGTTTTCGAAACCCTTATTGATTAAGATGATTCCTGGTCCCGTGCGCTTTCCAATCAATTCACCCTTTGAGCAGTAGTGAGTATCTCGATCCCAGTCATGATAAATCGCATCATTGTCATCCCATGACATTTCGATCGCTTTATGTAAATTGTCAAGGTGTGATTGAAATTCGGCTACTGGTTCATCTTGTTTGAGTAATTCCGCAATTTTAATTAACGCTTTGCATTCACGAAAGAGAAGAGCACATAAGCCGGGATTTTCTGATGTATTGATATCAACACCCCTTGACCATTCATGCCAGGAGGAATAGAACGGGTGGTCATCGAAACCTGTTTGAAAGGTGTGTTTCCATTCTGGGATTCCATCAGAATCTTGGTCATAGCCCTCGGAGAACCACAATCTAATGAATTTCTGCAGATTATCAAAATTATCTTCCAGAAATGATTTATCTTCTGTGTTCTTGTAGATTTGCCAGGTAAGAGTTGATAATATGGGAGTCGCAAGCAAACCGCTTTTCTGACCTGCTAACCCTGGTTTCCAATCAATGAAACCATTTTGCTCCTGAACAGATAAAAAGTTTTGGATAATACCCTTTGCCAAATTTGGGGCGGTTGGCAAAATTATGTTTATTAGATGGTAGGCATCCAATGGCGTTTGCCCATTCCAGAGATGATCGTAATCACTGCCATCACCTCGCAAAGAATAGCCCTGGTCCGGGTTTCGGCTTGTGACAAACGTATGTTGAGGAAGTTGCTTAGAAGAACCAAGAATCAGCCCGAAGGCTTGTTTTTGAGATAACATCAACGCTGCATCCCAATCTGGATTGCCGGTGTGAATGTTTATGAGACCGTTGTTGATCATTTCCAATCGGGTGAATTCGGCATCCCATCTCTTGTTTGCTATCTTGCGTACTAATGCGAATGAAGATTCTGGATTGGATAAGGCTGTATGGATCCATTTAAAGTTTCGCGATTCTTCCGGTTGGATTTCCATTGCCAATAATAAAGATGGATATGATCCGCCTCCTGATTTTGAGCCTCCCGTGAGGAAAACGATTGGGGCGATTCCATCCGTGATGCCAGAGAGGACAGGGGCAGCTTGCATTTGCATCGCTGTCATCCGTTCTCCATTTGTTGGAGTGAGTCGGGCAACCCATTCAATGCGAATATTCTGAGTGGAATTACTATTATTAAGGACACTCATATATCCGGCTACTCCATTGGATGTGGGAACCCAATACTTCGATTCGACGTCTATATTTGGAAAGGGCGAGTACAATAGAGCTATAAAATTTGGACACAAATTTTTGATTTGTGGAGGATGAAAAAAAGTAGCTGGATTAGTAAGAGTTGTTTCGTTAAGTGTAAAGCGTGGGAAAAGACGGAAGTTTCGTGCTCTCAAGCCATACGTGGTTTCTAACGCCAAAGCTGGTGGGTCGCCTCCCCCAATTTTTAGCTCCCATATCTGATCATCTAAATAATCAGGAGCCACAAGGCGTGCATCTGTTGCAATAGTTAACGAGAGCGGGTCACCGTTTTTCAAATTCCATTCATACATACCTTCATTGTAATAGTAAGTTGACTATAAAGTCAAAGGTATTTGATGTTTTTTTATGCTAGAATCGAAAAATATTTTTTTCCATTTGAAACCTATTAGAAAAGGAGATTTGAAATGAGCCCATTACCAGCTAAATCTCGTGGTATGTATTTCGAGGAATTTGAAGCAGGACAAAAGATTATTACTGCCGGACGCACAATAACTGAAGCAGATATCGTCAATTTTGCTGGGCTATCTGGTGATTATAACCAAATGCACACAGATTCTGTGTACAGCAAAGAGTCGCCCTTTAATCAGCGGGTTGCACATGGATTGCTGGGTGTGGCGATCGGTTCTGGTTTGGCTACACAGACTGGAGTGATGGAAGGCACGGTTATTGCATTCAGAGAGATTAAGAATTGGAAATTTATCAAGCCGATGTTTATTGGCGATACCATTCATGTCGAATTGGATGTGAAAGGGACAAAAGCAATGCCTCGTATAGGTGGTGGTTCGGTTGAAATCGACCTAAGTGTTATAAATCAAGCATCTGGAACAGTTATGAAAGGTACCTGGGTTGTCCTTATCGCTTCTCAATCAAATTAATTTTAAAAGGCATCAGCTTTAATAGTTTACTTCGGAAAAATTTTTCAGAGTAATGACCAAAACTTCGCATCTGAATCAAGACGAATCACCTGATGAGCGTTTTAGACGCCTGCTTCCTGAAAACGATCTCGAAGAGGGTAAATCTTTGTCTGAGGAAGATCTAAAAGGATTGGAGGTGCCTGAATCGGCAAGTGTTTTGATCGAGGAAAACGCAGATTTTTCAGAGCTAGAGGAGGAGAGAAGAGAGCAAAAAAGATCGACTTTAGATGACACAGCTCCTATGCGTGTTGGCGGACAACCAAATTCGAACCGGCATGAGGGGAGTGAAGCTGTAAAAACACAAGCAGAATCAACGGAGTTATTACAAACAACTAGCAAAACTCCAACACAGGTAAGTGTACCCCCCCCAATTTATCCGTCGGTACTCAGCAAGAAACGTAAAAAACCAGAAAGGAAACTTAAAACAGGAAGGGGAGCTTTAGGTTGCTTCCTGCGTGTGGCATTTGTTAGTGTGTTCGTTTTAATACTGGTGATACTCTGCACCGGATCAATAGGGCTCTATCAGTATTACCAGATAGCATCTACATTACCGGACATCAGTGATTTACGACAACATGCATCTCAATTTGAGACGACGCGGATTCTCGACCGTAACGGTAATGTTCTTTATGAAATATTGGATCCAAACGCCGGTAGACGCACCTATGTTCCTCTAGAGAAAATTTCACCTTTTCTCGTTGCCGCGACAGTAGCCACGGAAGATAAAGGATTTTACAGTCATCCTGGATTTGATACGTTTGCAATTGTACGGGCTTTCATGCAGAATTATCAAAGTGGAGAGACAGTTTCAGGAGCTTCGACCATCACTCAGCAGTTGTCCAGAGCTTTGCTTTTTACGCCAGAGGAGCGCAGCGATCAATCCTACCAACGAAAAATACGCGAAGCCATTCTTGCAGCCGAAATCACGCGCAGATATTCTAAGGATGAAATCCTAGAACTTTATTTGAATGAAATTTATTATGGGAACCTGGCTTATGGTGTCCAAGCCGCAGCAGAAACCTACTTTGGAACAACAGCAGATAAATTGACTCTGGGCCAGGCGGCGTTTTTAGCCGGATTGCCACAAACACCCGCTGTGTATGACGTATATACGAACAGAGAGGTCACATTTTCCCGCCAAGAAGATGTGCTTGTCCTTATGTACCAGGATAGTCAGGCGCAGGGGTGCATTTATGTGAGCAATAATCCGCAACGGATTTGTCTGGACCCAGTTGATGTCACAAATGCTGCGGTAGAAATCAAGAATTTTGAGTTCAAGTCACCCCATATAAAAATCCGATCTCCTCATTGGGTAAATTATGTGCGCTCTCTACTTGAGGATCAATATGATGCCCAGACAATTTATCGATCGGGTTTCACTGTATATACAACTCTAGATCCTGGATTACAAAAGATGGCTGAGGAGATTGTTCAGGAGCATATTAAATCTCTTTCAGATAAGAATGCGAATGATGGCGCATTGGTAGCAATAAGTCCGGCGACGGGAGAAATTCTTGCCATGGTAGGTTCGGCGGATTATTTTAGTGAAGAGATTTCTGGACAGGTGAATATGGCGATCAGTCCTCGCCAACCCGGTTCGGCAATTAAACCGATCACTTACCTGGCAGCGTTTGAAAATGGATGGACACCAGCAACATTAATTTGGGATGTGCCGTCCGAGTTTCCACCATCAGGAAGACCAGATGACAATCGTCCTCCATATAAACCGGTCAATTTTGATGGACGTTTTCATGGTCCAGTGACCGTGCGCTCAGCTCTGGCGAACTCATATAATGTGCCAGCAGTCAAAACCCTCGCATCTGTGGGGATATATGATGACCCAGTAAACGAATGGGACGATGGATTTATATCTCTAGCGAAGAGATTGGGTATCACAACCCTAAATCAAGATGATTATGGTCTTTCATTAACCTTAGGTGGCGGAGAAGTAAATTTACTTGAATTAACCAACGTTTATGCAACACTTGCCAACAATGGAAGACTTTTTCCACCGGTCGCAATTACACGTATTCTGGATCATGAAGGGAATCTTGTATATGAATATAATCAGCCACCGGGTGACCAGGTGCTTAAACCGGAAAACGCCTATCTGATAACGTCGATACTTTCTGATAACCATGCAAGGACACCTGCATTCGGACCAAATTCGGTTCTCAATTTACCGTTCCCATCTGCTTCAAAAACAGGTACGACCAATGATTTTCGTGACAGTTTGACAATTGGATATAATCCTGATATAGCAGTTGGGGTTTGGGTGGGGAATGCAGATTACACTCCTATGCAGAATGTCAGTGGACTTAATGGTGCGGCACCAGTCTGGGCAGAATTCACTGCATCTGCGGTACAACAACTTACTGGCGGTAATCCAACACAATTTACGAGACCTGGTGGGATTGTGGAGCAGGTTATCTGTGCGATTTCAGGCACAATACCGTCGAAATGGTGTCCAAAACAAACGAATGAGTTGTTTGCGGCGGACCAACCTCCTTTACCTAAAGAAGAAGACCTTTGGCAGAAAATATTGTTGGATACATGGACCGAGCTGCTGGCGTCTTCTGCCTGTTCAGATTTTGTCGAAAAGGAATTCGCTCTAGGTGTAATTGATCCGTGGGCAAAGAAATGGATTAAAAAGAATCCTCAAGGACAGACCTGGGCAGAAGAGATGGGTTTCCAAGATCCAGTTATATTTGCACCTAATCGTGAATGTCAAGCGGATGATCCGCGACCAATATTGGCCTTCACATCTCCAGAAGATTACGAGACGATCACATCCAGTCCGTTAGGCATCTATGGGACGGCAGATGCGACAGAGGGGTTTGATTCCGTACAGTTGGAATACGGGAAGGGGGAAGACCCAGTTGAATGGAAGACTTTGGCAAGAGGTAAAGAACGGATTAAATATCCTGAACTACTCTATAGTTGGGATTTGGAGGACATTCCAGAGGGTGTTATCACTTTGAGACTTACCGTATATAGCACTGAAGATACTTATGCTGAGACTTTACTGCATTTGAATCTTCAGGTTCCGACTCCCACTCCCTCGCCCACAAATACTCCGACGCAAACCCCAACTTTCACTCCTACTCCAACGATGACTCCAACAAAAACCCCAAGCCCCAGTAAGACACCAACCGAGACGAATACATCCACACCAACAGTCGAACATACACTTACACCAACCGTCGAAGAAACACCAACACCAACCGGAGGATCAGAACTTGCCCCATCTGGGAGATGATTTCATCAAGTCCTTACCTATTTATATAGGCCGATCGGATATTTCTAAATATTTGTAATATATCACCAAGATTATTAATATGGACTAGATAAAAGTCATCTGGGGATCAGTGTTTGCCAATGGGTCGAGGGCAAGATAATGTTGAAGATTATCCCGAGTGAGGAGACTGTTTTCAGAGAGCCTTCGTAAATTTCGAAATTTTAGGAATTGCCATCTAGATTCAACGGAACTTCTTAAATTAGCATCTTGTTGGAGTTTGTAACCTAATAAACCTGCTCTACCACCAGGGAGGATAATAATTCTTTGTAAGTGTAGTTCATCAATGTTCAATCCCATATTCCGGAAATTATTAATTTGAAAGATTATATTACTTATTATTGCAGTTGAAATAACATAAAATTCGAATTTAATTTCTCTTTCAGCTTCCTGCCAAATCAAGGATGGAAGAATGGGAATCGACAGAGGCATCCCCAGTTTTAATTGTTCGGCTTCATTTCGTGATACTTCATACTTCAAATGAATTCCGATTTGCTCAAGATGGTACTTCATCTCAGTTATGTCTTCACTCCGCACTTCAGTTGTATCCTGGGCGCGTAAAATCCAACAGTCTCTTTTATTTGGTTTTTGTTTCCCATATGACTTCATACATTGAAGGACAAGGTCTCGCTCAGGCGTTAGAAGACCAGGGAAAGCTTGACAAACAGATTTATCTATTTCCGAAAATGAACATCCAGGATGCTCCTGCAAATAATTGGCGACTTTAATTTCCACCTGGTCGGATAATGCAACGAACTTGCCGCTCTTAATTAGTTTTTGACTATCTTCGTCTGACAGCCAGTAATTGGCGGTATCCAGCGAGTGTTTGCTTCCACCATATCTGATATATCCATTCTTTTCAAAAAGCAATTCCTGGAAAGTGTTGTTAATTCGAGAAAGCATATTCGAAGGTGTATCTATTTTTGGGAGTATCAACGTCTTGTGCGATTCCGCTAGGGAAAATAGAACGGCACTTTCTAATCTAAGATAGCTGACAGGTTCGCAACAAGCATGCAGATAGTTGTCGGCTGCCTGATGGAACAAGCTCATTAATTCAATATCGGATTCCTGCCCCACATTATTTTCAATAAGATCTTGCTCCATACTCCGTATCCAAAAGAGCTGGGCTTGTCCAATCTCCTCACGCAATGCAACATTTAATAGTTTGAATCCAGCTATCCAAGCTGCTATGATGGCAGCAGAAAGAAATCCTGCTTCGGGTTCACCAATAATACCCATGATTGGGATGCCAGGTCTCAATATTTGAATCAATCCTCTAAATGCATTTTGTAAGGCAGTACAGTGCCAAGCCCAATCGTATCTGCGACGCCGAAGGACGCCTTTAAGTTTTGCGGCTTCATCACGCCCCCACAACCAACCTGCCCATAATGCCGATAACGACCAATAAGCCTGATTAGGACGAGGTAGGGCTCCCGAAACAGCTTTTATCTCTATACTGAGGGGATCTTCAAGAATTTGAATGACCAGGTCGTTGAGCCGACCATCAAATAAACAAATTCCGCCGCTGTTAGGTGGAAGTTCCGGCCAAGAAGTTATTGGAATTGGATAAAATTCCAGTTTCTTTGCTGAAGTATTTTGTGACCAGAGTGAAACTGCATTCTCTAGTTCAAGCCATATATTATTTTCTCGAAATTGGGACGGCACATTCAATTTACGGGGACGAGTCCGTTCCGTGGGGTATTGCCATAAAGTGTTGGCTTTATCGAATACAGGAAGTATTAAAGCCGCGAGGGCCCGGTGACGGTTTGGGGGTATATTATCCAGTTTATTTATTATTGTGAACAGGGCATATACAGCTCGTGGTAAATAAGTTGATAAGGCTTCTTCTACGTGAACCCGGTCTGGGTCGTCTAAAGCTGCAACCCTTTCAAGTGCTCTCGCATGGTGGAGACTACTTTTGCCGAAATGCGCGGCAAGTTTAGCATCCGATTCTGAGGTTGGAAACTCACCTGATTCCATACAGTTTGGACAATTATAGACTCGGCTAGTGGGAACTGATGCGCCGCGTTTCCAAATGAACGCTTCGGCTGATACAGATTTTCCACATTGGAGGCATTCTGTGAGGTAAAGTGAGCGAATGTGTGGCTCAAGACGTTCTTCTCCCTTAGGGGAAACAGCCAAATCGGCTAATGCAGCTCGAAGTTCTGACTCTGTCGGTGGATCAGCTGCTAATTCCAACAAGAAACGTGCAATGGGATTGTAAGCTGCGACAAGCACCCGATAACCAGCACGGGCAGCTTCTGTTGCTAATTGGGGTGAGGTTCCAAAGGGATCGAGAATCCAATCACCTGGCGAAACTCGTTCCTCAAGCCAGCTCTCAACAATACCACCAGGAATCGGGGGTAAATAGCGGCTCAGAGGGACTTGTTGGGCTTTATAACTACCTGGAATGAAGGGATAAGAACCGAACATCACTTACTCTCAGCATTAGAAAAACGAGTTGAGGATACCTACAACTTACAAGCTCATGTGGAAATCTTAATTCGTAATACGAGCTATCACATTACTTGCACTTTAGATAATTGTAACCTAACCCTTGATCATTTCAGTTTAGAGATAGTGCAGTTCAGTCACCTTTTTCAGTAGTTCTTCTCGGAATTGAGGGTGAGCAATATTGATTAATGATCTTGAAGGTTGCCGGATGGTTTTTCCGAACAAACCGGCTATTCCTTACTCAGTGACTACAAACCAGACATGATTGCGCGTAGTCACGATTCCTGCGCCTTGTTTGAGCATTGGGACAATTCTGCTGACAGTAGTTCCATCTCGTAGTTTGGCTGTGCTTGGCAGCGCAATAATGGGTACACCATCTTTTGAGCGCGATGCTCCATATATAAAATCAAATTGACCGCCAACACCACTGTACAGCTTGGGTCCAATGCTGTCGGCACATACCTGTCCTGTCAGGTCGATTTCGATAGCAGAATTTATGGAGACTTGACGATCGTTTTGTGCAATAACAAAAGGATCATTCACATATTCCGTAGGATGAAAGTCAATAATTGGATTGTTATCTACCCATTCGTACAGTCTTTTGCTACCAATGACAAAACCGGCTGTAATCTTTCCGGTTTGAATTGATTTTCTGGAGTTTGTGATTATGCCTGCATTCACAAGATCAATAACTCCATCTGAAAACATCTCGGTATGAATTCCCAAATCCTTCTTGTCGTATAGATATTGCATTACAGCGTCCGGTATTGCACCGATACCCATTTGCACCGTTGCACCATCTGGAATCAATTCGGAGATATGGGAGGCGATCTTATCAACTACTTCATCGGGTTCGCCACCACCCATTAACAATTCTTGCAATGGATAATCAACTGGGACGAGATAGTCCAATCTACTGACGTGGATAAATGAATCACCCAATGTTCTCGGTATTTGTTGGTTGACTTCAGCAATAATGATATCCGCAGATTCCGCAGGAGACTTTGTAAGACCAACTTTCGATGCCGAAACTGCAGAATCCGTGTTCGTCCGGCGGAGATATGTGCACCAGGGCTACATCCAAAGGGAATACACCATTCTTATAAAGTAAAGGAAATTCGTTTAATAATACCGGTGTAAAATCAGCTCGACCTTTGTGCACCGCCTCGCGAACGTTGTCACTAATAAAAATCGTATTGACGCGCAAATGAGCTTCCATCTCTCTTGAGACGTAATCTGCCGGACCGACAGTAAGTGCCTGGCAGATTTCTACATTAGATAATTTAGGTGCATAGTCCACCAAGGCTGATAAAATAATTTAAGGAATGGAGCAGTTTCCAGTCAGGAAGATTCGCTGACCGGATCTAATCTTGCGCACATTTTCTTCAGGGGAGACAATACGCGATTTGTAGAGTTTATCGTGATCCATTTTCTACTCCATCTGCTGTCTGGGCGATAGTGTAGAAATATTCGTAATCTCGCCTCGATACATTCCAACACCCAGCTTGAGGGATGGGTTGTCAGAAATGGCTTTTTCAACTCCCTTATTCGCGATTTTGAATATAAAGGGGAATGCAGCATTTAGAAAAGCATGCGTTGCTGTACGAGCTACAATGCTCGGCATGTTTGGAACACAGTAATGAATGAGTCCCTCCTCAATAAAAGTTGGGTGTTCATGAGTGGTGGGGCGCGATGTTTCTATACACCCTCCCTCATCTATGCTTACATCCATAACCACGGAGCGTTCTTTCATCTAATGTAATTCACTTCTGGTCACAACAACCGGTGGGGGTTCACCGGGAACAAGGATAGCTCCAATAATCACATCTGCATAAGCACACGCGCGAGCGATATTACCGGGATTAGATATCATTGTTACACAAGAAAAGCGTTCACTTATTCTCTGAAGAGCACGTAAGTTTTTGTCCAAAACCGTTACGTGGGCGTCCATTCCCAAAAATGCGCGCGTGGCGAATGTTCCCACAACACCCGCACCAATGATTACAACTTCAGCCGGCGGCACTGCAGGAACTCCTCCTATTAGAATCCCCTTTCCACCAGCGTCATTTTGGAGCAAGCGAGCTGCAATTTGTGCTGCGAGTCGACCGCCAATTTCACTGAGAGGTCGTCTTACGGGCACTGTTCCGTCTGGAAGTTGAATCTGCTCATAGGCTATGGTTGTTATTTCCTTTTGCAGCAATTTATCGATTTTATCCTGACGTGCAGAACCAAAATGGATTAATCCAGCAATAGTTGCTTCAGGTTGAAGCCATTCAATTTCTTCTAATAAGGGTCATGCAACTTTTAGTAGAAGATCGGCGCGTCCGAAAACTTCATGAGAGGAGTAAGCGATTGTTGCTCCTGCTTGTTGGTATTCCTGATCGCTAAATCCAGCTCCTATACCGGCATCATGTTCAACATAGCATTGATGACCATTTTTAGTCAATATCTTTAACCTTGAGGGGGTAAGACCGACGCGGTACTCAAAAGGTCGTCGTTCTTTTGGTATGCAGATGTTCATTCTTCACCTTATATTCCCGCTTCTTATATATATTAAATAATATATTATGTGCTTTTCTTACTACTCAAAAAAACTTGGTCCAGGATTATCGGTTGGTTAATTGAGCTCGATGTGGTTCATTTTTACATGAATTTGTTACTCATCCGGATCATTTAGAGGATTGAAAAGTCAATCAGATAGAATTCTTGTGGTTGTTCCATTTTTTCTCAAACTTCCTGATCTGGCGCTGAATATGCCAAGCATATGGGTCAGCGGCTTCTCTTTTACTACTGACCAATTGCATGGCATCGTCGGCTGAATATCCCTTAGCAATTAGTATTGTTGAAGCCATTGCCACACTGCGGTGTCGACCTTTGCGACAATATATGAGTACACTTTCGCCATTCTGGATAGCTGGTAAGGCAGTCTGTGCTCCTTTCTCCAGCTTACGAATTGGAATTGGGATAAAGATTGAATCGAAGGTACGCAGTGTGAGCATGCGGAAAGGGGGCTCCTGATAAACTTTCGCTGGCGCGATGAAGATCATGTTTATCACTAAGCGCACATTTTGATTGCATATTGCGCCTGCAAACTCAGCTTTTGGTAAAGCGGCAACGTAAAGATATTCCGTGATTTGAGAAATATCCAGTTTGCTTAAAGACAGTGGTTTGTTGTGATTATTGGTGTTTGTAGGCATTTATTCTCCAGCCAAGGATTTTTCTGCGGCTAGTATTTGCATAATATCACCTGCTTCTCGGTTCTGGCGCAGTAAAGCTGCCATAATTCGCATAGGACGATCGATATGGTTGAAGAAGATCTTATAACCCTCGCAGAGATAATTCAAACCGGGTTCGCCATCTGGTGTTTCGATAAACCGGTTTTTAGGACAACCACCATTACAGGCAAAACGGACATCACATTCCAGACAATAATTGGGCAATAAATCTTGCTTATCCTGACCAAATTTGCGCTGTTTTTTAGAACCGACGAGATTTATCATTGGTTCTTCTTTGATATTACCAAGAAAAAATCTTGGTTCGACGAAATGGTCACACGAGTACATATCGCCATTATGTTCCATCGCCATAGAGTTACCGCAGGCAGGGGAGAAGATGCATAAGCTTGGTGATCTACCCAGCCATGCACCTAATGAAACATCATGTATCTGGACGAAAACATCTCCTACATCGTTGTATACCCATTCGTCAAATATTGCATTTAGAAAGTTGCCATATTGTATGGCTTTCACCGTCCTATTAGTAACCGTATTACCTTCCTGGTATCCAGTTTCATTTTCTCTTTCAACGATTGGAATAAATTGTATGAATTTAGCATCGATCTCGTCGCGGAAGAAGCGATATACTTCGAGTGGATAATCGCCATTAGCAGCGTGGACAGTTGTCAGTATATTAAAGTCCACATTATGCTTCTGCAAGTATTGCAAACCACTCATCACACGGTCAAATGAGCCCTTGCCTCCTTTGTCCACCCGGTAGGCGTCATGAAGTTCTTTCGGGCCATCTATGCTGATACCAATCAAGAAATTATTCTCTTTAAAAAATTGGCACCATTCATCATCCAAAAGCACCCCATTTGTTTGCATTGTATTCTGAAAGGTCATATGGGGTTTCTTGTATTTCTGTTGGTATTCGATCGACTTTTTAAAAAAATCAACCCCCATCAATGTGGGTTCACCGCCTTGCCAGGCAATGTTTACCTCTGGGATTTGTTGAGCATCTATGTATTGGCGGATATATTCCTCCAATAATTCATCCGTCATTCGAAAGCGGCTGCCGGGATAAAGTTTCTCCTTAGACAAGAAGAAACAGTACGTACAATTCAGGTTGCAAACCGCACCGGTAGGTTTTGCCAATAAGTGAAATGCTTGAGGTTTATTTGTCGGGACCATTAAATGACTCCTTTTGAGTGAGTGTTTAGTGTTGGTGATAAGCACACACTTATTGAATTGGTTTCATTTATTTCCAATCTCTGAGACCGGGATCTAACCCTCGATAAACGGTGGATTGGTCGCTTTCACAACGAGATGAGTAACGGACAATGAGGTTGGATTGACAATCACGCACGTGGATTGACCCAAATGACCATTAAGCCCTTCTACATTCGTGAATAATGGGATATTTGCCATACAGAGAAATCTTCCCGTTACGTCAATTCATTGCTTTTGCGATCTCCCACACTCACTCCATTGTGAGCACTTCGCGGATTCTTATTAGAGCCCAATCAATCGTCTCCTGGTCAATTATCAATGGAGGGGCGAAACGAATTACATTTTCATGAGTTTCTTTTGCCAGAATAAATTTGGCCTGTAATTCTTCACAAAACCGACGTGCCCCTCCGGCTTCTGTATTTAATTCAACGCCAATAAATAATCCTTTGCCGCGGACTTCCTTAACATGCCGGCTTGGAATCTCAGCTAATTGTTCGTTAAAGTAATCTCCCATCTCGGCAGCGTTTTGCACCAGATTTTCATCTTGGATAACTCGTAAGGCAGCACGTGCGATTGCTGCCCCTAAAGGATTACCACCGAATGTAGAACCGTGTTCACCGGGATTGAAAAGACCTAATAAATTACGATCGGCTAATACCGCAGATACGGGATAGAAACCCCCAGAAAACGCTTTTCCGATTATTAAAACATCGGGACGTATATTCTCATGATCGCATGCGAACATTTTTCCTGTCCGCCCTAATCCGGTTTGGATTTCATCTGCGATGAGAAGGATATTATTTTGATCACAGATTTCTCGCAACCTTTTCAGATAACCATTGGGAGGCACTAAAACCCCAGCCTCTCCTTGAATTGGTTCTACGAGAATAGCTGCGGTGTTTTGTGTGATGGCATTTTCCAGAACTTGCACGTCACCAAATGGAACTTCTACAAAACCGGGTGTGAAAGGACCGAAATCTTCTTTGTACAACCTCTCGGTTGAAAAGGAAATAACCGATAATGTTCTACCGTGGAAATTATTTTGACAAGTGATGATCTCCGCCTGGTAGCGCGGGACACCTTTTACTTGGTAAGCCCATTTTCGAGCAAGCTTGATCGCTGTCTCTACTGCCTCGGCTCCGCTGTTCATAGGTAGTGACATTTCGAAACCGGACAATTCTGAGAGCTCTTTGTAGAGAAGTGGCAGTTGGTCATTGCGAAACGCACGTGAAGTTAATGTGAGTTTTGAAGCTTGATCATGCATGGCATCTAAGATGTGTGGGTGTACATGACCTTGGTTAAGTGCTGAATAAGCACTTAAACAGTCCAGAAAGCGGTTTCCTTGGATATCGTAAACCCAAACGCCTTCACCACGTGAAATCACTACGTCCAATGGATGATATATATTAGCTCCGTGTTGATCTTCTAGCTCTATGTATTGTTGTGCATTCATTGAGATCCAGATTCTCCTTATTAATCATTTTAAATAAGAAAAATGACTATGTAGTATCTTGCATTTTATAGAATAAAAGTAGTGTGCTGCCGTATTTCCTCTGATCAAATTCAACAAGTCGTTCGAATTCAATACTTTGATATTCTACGGGATGGATTTGGGCGATAACCCAAGCATCGCATGAGAGCCATTCTGGATTAGAATCCAGTAGAAATAAGGACCGTTTCCAAAGATCTTTATATTGAGGAGGGGCGATATAAATATAATCAAACGCCTGAGAAGTAGCTTGTTCAAGCAGCTTGAAAGCATCGTATTTCAGGATTTTTACGTTTTTATCAAGACCTGTATCGTGTAAATTAATTTTGACTGTATTAATTGCGTGCTGGCTTTTGTCGACAAAGAGTACAAGCCTTGCCCCGCGACTGAGGGCTTCAATCCCGACACTTCCGGTACCGGCAAAAAGATCTAACAAAGTTGAATCAATAATATCCGCACCAATGATGTTGAACAGTGATTCTTTCGTGCGGTCAGTTATTGGGCGTGTTGAATCGCCTGGTACTGAACGCAGATTGTGCCCTTTTGCCTTACCTGCAATGACTCGTAAACCGCCCATGATGTCTTGTTTTTAAAAATTAATAATACAATTAGCTTTTGATTGGTTTAATTTATATTGTTCAGAACCGACTTCGCTCGACACTGCTTCTAGCTGCTATAATATTCCCGTATGGTGCTGTTATGGGCACAACGCATCCGGTCCCCAGGATAAATCCTTTCCCTGAAGTCGCTGCGATGGCTTGCTCAGCTTCCGCAGTTACTTCCTCCGGAGTACTGAGTACCAACGTGGTCTCCCTACGTATTCCACCACAAATTACACCGGAATAAAGATCCTGAGCTTGATTCAAATCAGGATATGTTTCACGGTCATGCCAATTGATCACATTGACGGGGTAATCAATGAATGTATTAAACATGATCTCAATTCCATGAATGTGAAGCATGTTCAACCACATTTCCTGGGCTGATTCCAGGACCTTCAAATCATAATTTACTCCAAATGTAGTGTATTCCTCTTCTGAAAGCAAGCTATGTTGAGCATGTTGTACAGCGTAAAAAATTCCGGCGATGCCTGTCAGTTTGATCTCTTCAATAAAACGGCAGGTGGATTCAGTGATGGTTTTTAAACCGGCGTGAAGTGCGTCCGGGTAGCGGCGCATATGGACGAGCAGGTTTTCCTTGCCTACAAGATTTTTAGCCTGAGAAAGTGGATTGAATATAGTTTGAATCATTGGAGTCGCAGGACCTAGTTCGTTGAAAAGCAGCCGTAAGCAGGATATTTGCTGATCAAGGAAACCCTCATCTGGGTTCAAGATTGGCAGGCGTGCCCAGTCATCGGGGTGATTTATCACCCGTTTTGAATATTCTCGTGTCCCCTCTGCTGCCCCTCTCCATTCATCCTCAACTCCCCATTCTTTGAGGCAAAAAGAAGATGAAGGCGATACTTTTACAATATCGAAATCAAAATTATGTTGAAAAGAAAGGGTAGCGCTGGCCAATCCTCCAGGGGTTTGGTCATCCACTGGAAAATGACGCCATAAAGCTATTGGAACACGATCAAGATTTCCCTTAGACAAGCACTTTTCGATTCGTTCGCGATGGGATATCATTCCAGGTCCTCCAGATATAATATAATATGTTTAGAACAAGCGGTATTATTATGTTTATGGTACATATCGATCACTCAACATCGCCGTATGTCCAATAGCGGTTAATAAAGAAATTCCAGAACAATACAATTATCACGGCAATTGCCAGCGTGATGTTATAGCTTAATAATTTCATGCTGGAGTACGGGATTTCAAAAGGTAGATGAGAAAAGGCGCTGTTTAGAACGGGTTCTAATAATGCAAGTGTGGGAATGCGGATAGCCATTCCGATAACGCTCACAACGGTGAATTCTAGAAGCTGCCTTATAATTGGTTTAGAACGTGAATCTGGGTAGGTCCAATATCGATTCCATATAAAATTACTGAAAACCGCAGCAATAAATGAGATCGTACCAGCAATTACGAGAGATGCTCCGAACAAGGCAACCAGCAAATTCATCACACCAAAATCAACGATCGCGCCAAAAACGCCCACAACGGAAAATTTTAGAAAGCGTGTACGCTCCCGTGAATTTGTAATAATCGAGGTCATGCCAGGCCCAATTTATCCTTGAAATATGGTGTTGTGCGCTGGATGCCTTCTTCCAAAGAGATATGGGGTTCCCAATTAAGAATATTTCTGGCGCGAGATATATCTGGTCTCCGGCGTTGAGGGTCACTTGGACCCCTCTTCCTTTCGAAGCTCATGATGCCTGCCGGATTATTTGTAAGGCTGTTGATAATTAAAGCTAGATCATGGATGCTCGTTTCTATTGGATTACCGATATTGATGGGTTCGTGCTCCTCGGAGATTAGCAAGCGATAAATGCCATCGACCATGTCATCTACATAACAGAAACTGCGCGTTTGGACACCCTCCCCGTATACAGTAAGTGGTTCCAGGCGTAGGGCTTGTTGTATAAAATTCGGTACAACACGCCCATCATCAATATGCATTCGAGGACCATATGTATTAAATATGCGGGCAATGCGGGTGTCCAAACCGTGAAAGCGGTGATAAGCCATAGTTAATGCTTCGGCGAATCGCTTAGCCTCATCGTAAACCGACCGTTTTCCAATTGGGTCGACATGACCCCAATAAGATTCAATCTGGGGATGTTCAAGAGGATCACCGTAGATTTCACTAGTAGAAGCTAATAGGAAACGAGCGTCGTTCGCCCTTGCAATTCCAAGTGTGTTGTGAGTGCCCAATGCGCCGGCTTTCATCGTCTGGATCGGGAGATTGATATATCCCAGAGGAGAGCTTTCGTTGGGACTTGCCGGGGAAGCGAAGTGTAATACAGCGTCCAATTTGCCTGGAACAAAGATAAAATTGGATACATCGTGCCGGATAAACAGAAAATTTTGGTCACCTGCTAGATGAGCTAAGTTTTCCGAATTTCCCGTTATGAAATTATCCATACCAACAACCTGATGACCTTCTCTCAAAAGTCGATCACACAGGTGAGAACCAAGAAATCCGGCAGCTCCGGTGATAAGTACTCTCATAAACAAATCCCTTTATAAATTGCGGCTAACAGCAATTGAACCTGATTTGAGATTATGTGTGAATGGTATAATCTCAAACCTCATTTACAACAAATTGAATGTATCTTCTGGATTGCGGAATTATCTTGTGTATCCACTAATAATCATTTGACCATCATTTATTGTGATTTGTTCAATCACAACATTTTGATTGGCAGGGAGAATTTGGGTTATTAATATCGAATCCATCATTGAGGTTAACTGGTCAAGAAAACTCTCCGGTATTTTGAAAGGTCCAATTGAGGCTGAAACAATTTCGGATTCTGGTTTTCCGCTGTCATCAACAGATAATTTGAGTATGATCGTTAAAGGCAAATTAATGTTGTTTTGTTCTACATCTCCCGTGATTCTTACCCGACCATCACGTAAGTAGATTTGAACATTTTTGATTTGATATTCCTGGTATGATTGAAGTTCATAATTTGCAAGAGATGTCAATTGTGATTCAGTTACAATTAATTGGAAGGGTCCTCCATTTTGAATGTCCTCAATCACGGATTGGATATTATCATTAAGGTTTTGAGCAGATTCGGTATTCGCTGGTATCGGCTCAACTTCTTCTGGGGATGGTTGATTAATCCCAGGGAAATTACAAGCTAAACTTATGACCATCGGGACTGCTATAATTAATAGTAGGATTTTGCTTTGCTCACCAAATCTCATTTTGAGCTCCTTATTATTTTTAGTCTCCAGTTTCGAATAAATTAGTGGAGAATTTTATCATAGCATGAATGACTCTTCTTTGGTAGAGGTTGATCTGACACTTCAAGCAAGCTTGGAGGCTTTGTTATTTGTCGCTTCAATGCCCGTATCAATAGCTCAATTAGCTGAAGCACTAGGTTTACCACGCGCTGAGGTTGAAAATGGGTTGAAAGAGCTGCAATCAGAATATTCAAATAATTCAGATAGCGGTCTACGTTTACAGAGACATCGCGGGCGCTTTCAGTTGACAACAGATCCCCTAGCAGCATCTTTCATAGAACGATTCTTAGGGATTGAGAAGAGTGGTCGGTTGAGCCACGCTGCAATTGAAACTTTGTCTATTGTTCTATACCTTCAGCCGGTAACTCGCCCTCAATTAGAATCTATTCGTGGTGTCAATAGCGACGGTGTCGTTAAAAACCTTTTAAGAAAGGGGCTGATTCAAGAGGAAGGTCGCGCTGTTTCGCCTGGACGACCCATCTTATATTCGACTACCCCAGAACTGCTGCAACATTTTGGAATCAATGCTGTTGATGAACTTCCACCAATAGATTTGGAGGACTCAGATGAAGGTCCTTTCCCCGACTCTAATGATCGGATGTGAAACAGGATAATGCCAGACGAAAGGTTGCAGAAAGTGCTCGCTAGGGCGGGAATCGGATCTCGTCGAGCATGTGAGGTGATAATCGATGCAGGACGTGTGCAGGTTAACCATAAAACTGCCAAGCTTGGAGATAAGGTCAACCCGGAACGAGATTTAATTGTTATTGACGGTAAGCCATTGAAGATTAAGAATAATACCATCTATATCGCATTGAATAAGCCGCGAGGAGTATTATCAACGGTAAAATCCAATGATCCAAGACCAAATGTACGTGACCTTGTCGATCTGCCAGATCGCTTTTTTCCAGTAGGGAGACTGGATGTTGATAGTGAGGGATTGATTCTGTTAACAAATGATGGTGAGTTAACAAATTTCTTGACACACCCACGTTACGGACATGAGAAGGAATACCGGGTGCTCGTTGTACGGCGACCGGATAAGGAGCAACTGGAATTATGGCGGCGTGGTGTGGTGCTTGAAGATGGATTTCGAACTAAGCCTGCAAAAGTTAGAGTTGAATCGTATGCTGGTAGTGCTGCTTGGCTGAGAGTGATTATGCGGGAAGGTCATAAGCGCCAGATTCGAAGGGTAGGGGCAATTATCGGTTTGCCGGTCGAGAAGATTATTCGCATTCGTATAGGTAGTCTGAAGTTGGGTGGTTTGATGAAACGGGAGTGGCGTTATTTAGACAAAGGTGAGGTATATGCGTTAAAGAGAGAGGCAGGAATTAGGAGTGCCAATGCAGAACACATTAGAAAATAAAACCTCCTGGTTGGATCGTTCTTTTCTCGATAAATCCGTAATATCAGTAGAAACTCTCTTGTTCGTTTTAATATTGATTATGGCTGTCGTAAGTCGCTTTTATAACCTTGAGGCTCGGGTTATGAGCCATGATGAAAACTCTCATGTGTATTATTCTTGGCGGCTATTTCGTGGACAGGGTTTCGCTCACGATCCATTGATGCATGGCCCGCTGCAATTTCATATGCTGGCTCTCTCATACTTTGTGTTTGGGGATGGAGACTTTACAGCCAGAATACCTGCAGCCCTATTCAGCATTGCGACTGTCGCTTTCATGTGGAATTATCGTCGTTATCTGGGTCGTATCGGAGCACTGGTTGCCGCGGTTCTGATGTTGATCTCACCCTACATGCTTTATTATGGGCGATATGTGCGCAACGAAGCGTATGTTGCCTTTTTGGGTGTCGTCACAATATGGGCAATACTTCGATATTTGGAATCTGGAAAGGTTCGCTATTTGTACTGGCTTACTGCCGTAACAGCTTTACATTTTACCGCAAAAGAAACATCCTTTATTTACACGTTCCAGGCGTTTATATTCTTGCTGTTTTATTTTGTATATCAGGTTATAAGGAAACCCTGGCAGGATTCAAAGAGCAGGAATTTTTTCCTCATCACACTAACTTTAGGTCTGCTTCTTATTTTTGGTGCTGGAGCTTTATTACTTAATGGTGAAGGTGTTAACCTGGATGCAACGGAAGTAGTTTCACCTGCTGCGCCTACCCAGGAAATAGAACAGCTTCAACCAAACGTATCTCTCACTTTACCAATCACGTTGGCAATACTGGGCGGATTATCGATGATATTATCCATGTTTTTTTTGATACGTGGATACACCATGAGCAATATTAAAAAAGAGCGATCTTTTGATTTGCTGATTTTATTGGGCACTCTGGTTCTCCCTCAATTGAGCGCCCTTCCGGCGCGATTAATGGGGTGGAATATTCCAACGAACGCCTCTGAGGTACAAGCATTCGCAACAGTTGATATATTGCACATGGCTTTATTCTTTATACCGTTAGTTGTAGTATCGGTATTGATTGGATTGTGGTGGAATTCGCGTCGGTGGCTAATTAACGCCGCAATATTTTATGGGATATTCACAGTTTTATATACTACTGTGTTCACTAACGGAGCAGGATTCTTTACAGGAATGGTTGGTTCACTCGGTTACTGGTTGGAGCAGCAAGGTGTTAACAGAGGCAGTCAACCTTTGTACTATTATTGGCTGGTACAGATACCCATTTACGAATACCTGCCTGCATTGGGGACCGTTCTTCTAATTGGGATGGCGGTTTTGAAAAGATTCTTTTTGCCAAAAAAGCAAGAAGACGCTACTCTTGAAGTGGAAAACAAAGGGAAAAACTCCATTTCGCAAGTTAACAATACAAAAAAAGCTCCCGTTTTTGCTT
Organism: uncultured bacterium; assembly: GCA_965603285.1. Taxonomy (GTDB): domain Bacteria; phylum Chloroflexota; class Anaerolineae; order Anaerolineales; family UBA4823; genus JAUWPO01. Next base: position 765 of record CBFDCK010000005.1, on the reverse strand, counting down.
TTCTCATTTTCTGGGCTTTAACTAGTTTAGTCGCTTATACGTTCGCTGGGGAAAAAATGCCCTGGCTGACAGTCCACATCGCTTGGCCGCTGATTTTGTGCGCAGGCTGGTTTTTCGGAAATTTGATCGAGGCAATAGATTGGAACGGTTTTCGAAAGTTAAAAGGTTGGCTGGTGATCGCTATATTGGTGATTTTCCTGCTCAGCTTCCTGGCAGCACTGGGTTCCTTATTGGGGACCAATCCACCTTTTCAAGGAAAGGACCTGGAGCAGTTAAGTGCTACGAGTACATTTATGGTCAGTTTTCTTACTTCGATAGCAAGTGGTATCGGTTTGATCTATTTACTTAAATCATGGTCGTTCAGTCAAATTGTCCTTGTAGTGGCTTTAATTTCATTCACTTTCTTAGGAATCCTGACTGCCAGAACAGCGATCCAGGCGACTTATATTAATTATGATAATGCGAATGAACTATTAGTATACGCACACTCAGCAGGCGGTGTAAAAGTTGCGCTTGAACAGATCGAAGAGATCTCCCAGAGGACCACGGATGGACTTGCACTTTCAGTAGCCTACGATAACGAGACTTCATACCCTTATTGGTGGTATTTACGCAACTATAACAATTCCAGATATTACGGTGCTGACCCAACTCGAAGTCTACGTGATGCCCCGGTTATCCTGGTCGGCGATGCCAATTATGGAAAAATTGAGCCCGTAGTTGGTCAGGCGTATAACCGTTTCGATTACATCCGATTGTGGTGGC